>NZ_JBHVYK010000059.1:0-51991 GCF_042880855.1 Streptomyces sp. NPDC058291 | reverse complement strand
CCGCTCGAACTCGCCCGCCACCTCACGGAAGATGTGCACCGCCTCCGACTCCAGGGAGTCCAGGTGGCTCAGGGCGTACGGGCTGACCGTGCCCTCCTCGGTCTGGGCGACGGTCGTCGTCATGCCAGTCCCCTCTCGCTGAGCAGGGCGTACACCGACGCCGCGGACTCCTGCACGGTCTGCTCCTGGGAGTCGATCCGCAGGTCGGGCGTCTCGGGGGCCTCGTAGGGGTCGTCGACCCCCGTGAGGCCGGTGAGCTCGCCCGCCGCCTGCTTGGCGTACAGGCCCTTCACGTCACGCACCGAGCACACCTCGACGGGAGTCGCCACGTGCACCTCCAGGTAAGCGGTTCCACTCTCCTGGTGACGCTTGCGCACCGCCTCGCGACTGTCGGCGTACGGCGCGATCACGGGCACAAGCGTTTTCACACCGTTACGGGCGAGCAACTCGGCCAGGAAACCGATGCGCTGCACGTTGACGTGCCGGTCCTCACGGCTGAAGCCGAGGCCCGCGGAGATGAACTCGCGGATCTCGTCGCCGTCGAGTACCTCGACGAGGTGGCCTTCCTCGCGCAGCCGGTCGGCCAGCTCGAACGCGATGGTGGTCTTGCCGGCGCTCGGCAGACCCGTGAGCCAGACGGTGGCTCCGGTCGTCACGTGGTTCTCCCGGTTCGTAGAAGTGGGGGTGGACATGCGGGTGTGCGGCACAGGGACGTCATGGGGGTCAGCCGTGCAGCCCGCACTCGGTCTTGGCCCGGCCCGCCCAGCGGCCCGCGCGCGCGTCCTCGCCCTCCAGGACCCGGCGGGTGCAGGGGGCGCACCCGACCGACGCGTAACCGTCCATCAGCAGGGGGTTGGTCAGCACGCCGTGCTCGGTGACATAGGCGTCGACGTCGTCCTGGGTCCAGCGGGCGATCGGCGAGACCTTGACCTTCTGCCGCTTCTCGTCCCAGCCCACGACCGGCGTGTTCGCCCGGGTCGGCGACTCGTCGCGTCGCAGGCCGGTGGCCCAGGCCCGGTAGCTCTTGAGCCCCTGCTCCAGCGGCTGCACCTTGCGCAGTTTGCAGCACAAGTCGGGGTCGCGGTCGTGCAGCTTCGGCCCGTGCTCGGCGTCCTGTTCGGCGACCGTCCGGCGCGGGGTGAGCGTGATGACGTTGACGTCCATCACGGCCTCCACCGCGTCCCGGGTGCCGATGGTCTCGGGGAAGTGGTAACCGGTGTCGAGAAAGACGACATCCACACCCTTGAGGACACGTGAGGCCAGGTGCGCCACCACGGCGTCCTCCATCGAGGACGTCACGCAGAACTCGCTGCCGAAGGTGTCCACCGCCCACTGGAGGATCTCCAGGGCGGACGCTTCCTCCAGGTCGCGGCCCGCCTGCTCGGCCAGCGCCTTCAACTCGTCGGTCGTACGGCCTTCCTGAACGGTCGTCATGTCCGTTCCCCTCCCGTGTCGGCGCGCTGAACGTTCCGGGCGAGCAGCCCGAGGAACTTCAGCTGGAATGCGCGGTTGCATGCCGCGCATTCCCAGGCGCCGTGACCGACCTCCAGGGCTTCGCTCGGCCGGAGGTCCTCGTCGCCGCAGTAAGGGCAGTAGAAAGGGGCAACCCGCTCGCTCATGAAAGAGCCTCCTCGCTGGCCCGCGAGGCCCAGGCGGCGAACCGCTCGCCGTCCTCGCGCTCGTCCTGGAACCGCTTCAGCAGACGTTCCACGTAGTCCGGCAGTTCATCCGAGGTGACCTTCAGCCCGCGGACCTTGCGACCGAAACCGGCTTCCAGTCCGAGCGCGCCACCGAGATGCACCTGGTACCCCTCGACCTGCTCGCCGCGGTCGTCCAGGACCAGCTGGCCCTTGAGCCCGATGTCCGCGACCTGGATGCGGGCGCAGGCGTTCGGGCAGCCGTTGATGTTGATGGTGAGCGGCTCGTCGAACTCCGGGAGTCGTCGCTCCAGTTCGTCGATCAACGCGGAACCGCGCTGCTTGGTCTCGACGATGGCGAGCTTGCAGTACTCGATGCCGGTGCAGGCCATGGTGCCGCGCCGGAACGCGGACGGCCGGGCGGTCAGGTCCAGTGCTTCCAGCGCCTCGACCAGCGACTCGACCTGCGCCTCCTCGACGTCGAGGACGATCATCTTCTGCTCGACCGTGGTACGCACCCGTCCCGAGCCGTGCGCCTCGGCGAGCTCGGCGATCTTCGTCAGGGTGGCGCCGTCCACCCGACCGACGCGCGGTGCGAAACCGATGTAGAAACGGCCGTCCTTCTGACGGTGCACGCCGACGTGGTCGCGCCACCGGTCCACCGGCTGCTCGGGAGCGGGACCGTCGGCCAGTTTGCGTTGAAGGTACTCGTCCTCCAGTACCTGCCGGAATTTCTCCGGACCCCAGTCCGCCACCAGAAACTTCAGCCGGGCACGGTTGCGAAGCCGTCGGTAACCGTAGTCCCGGAAGATCGAGACGACGCCCTCGTGGACGGCCGGCACCTCGTCCAGCGGGACCCAGGCGCCGAGGCGTACGCCGATCTTCGGGTTCGTGGACAGGCCGCCGCCCACCCACACGTCGAAGCCGGGGCCGTGCTCGGGGTGGTGCACGCCGACGAACGCGACGTCGTTGATCTCGTGCGCCACGTCCAGCAGCGGCGAGCCGGAAACCGCGGTCTTGAACTTGCGGGGCAGATTCGAGAAGGCCGGGTTGCCGACGATGCGGCGGTGGATCTCCTCGATGGCCGGCGTGCCGTCGATGATCTCGTCCTCGGCGATGCCGGCCACGGGCGAGCCGAGGATGGTGCGAGGCGTGTCACCGCAGGCCTCGGTGGTGGAGAGACCGACCGCCTCCAGGCGGTTCCAGATCTCCGGCACGTCCTCGATGCGGATCCAGTGGTACTGCACGTTCTGCCGGTCGGTGATGTCGGCCGTGCCGCGCGCGAACTCCTGCGAGATCTCCCCGATGACACGCAGTTGCTCGGTGGTCAGCCGCCCACCGTCGATGCGCACCCGCAGCATGAAGAACTTGTCGTCCAGCTCCTCCGGCTCGAGGATCGCCGTCTTGCCGCCGTCGATCCCGGGCTTGCGCTGGGTGTACAGGCCCCACCAGCGCATCCGGCCGCGCAGGTCATTGGGGTCGATCGAGTCGAAGCCCCGCTTGGAGTAGATCGTCTCAATGCGTGTCCGCACATTGAGACCGTCGTCGTCCTTCTTGAACTGTTCGTTGCCGTTGAGCGGGGTGAAGTGACCCGCGGCCCACTGGCCCTCGCCGCGGTGACGGCTCACCTTGCGGCGGGGAGTCGCGGCGGCAGGGTTCTGCGGGGTGGCGGCCATGGGTGATACGTCCTTCGGGACAGGCGGGAAGCGGCTCTGACCTGCGCGTACGGGCGCATGGGAAGATGATGCGTGTCATTGCGCAGGCAGGAGGCTCCTGCGGAGACGTCGGCGGTGCTGCGGCTCGTCAGCTCGCCGGACAGATGGCGCTGGACATGCGGCCGAGGTCGACGTGCCGCCGACTCACCAAGGCAATTCCAGTTCCGGACATGGCGAAAGCGTGTCACGGCGATCTGGACACAGTCCAGCTTCGTCCGCGATGCGGACACCCTTGTCTCGGTCTACGAGACAAGGGTGTCCTCGATCACATGGGCTGCACGCTCTCTTGTCCGCGCAGGTCAGAAACGGTAAGAGCGGCAGATCAGGCAGGGAAGGCCCCGGGCCAGGGGCCCGGCGCGGACACCTCCGGCTGTTCCTCCACCTTGGTGTCGAACAACGTGAAACCGCGCCGCTGGTAGTTGTCCATCGCATGTTCGCCGTCCAGGCTGCAGGTGTGCAGCCACACCCGCTTGGTCTGCGGCAGCGCGGGCCAGCGTTCCGCCACATCCCAGGCCCGGCCTACGCCGAACGACAGCAGATGGCCGCCGATCCGCCGTCCACGGAAAGCGGGGAGCAGACCGAAGTAAACGATTTCTACGTTCCCGTCGTCCTGCGGCTCCAGCTCGACGTATCCCGCCGGTGTGCCCCGGTCGTAGGCGACCCAGGTCTCCACTCCCGGACGCGCCAGGTACTCCTGCCACTGCGCGTACGTCCAGCGCAGCCGGTCGATCCAGCGGATGTCCCCGCCGACGGACGCGTAGAGAAAGCGGCTGAACTCGGGAGAAGGAACCTCGGAGCGGACGATCCGGACGTCACCCTCCGGCGCGGCGGCCGCGAGGAGATCAGCCGGGTCCGTCTGCTCGAGGGACCAGGTGGTCACGGGGATGTTGGCCATGCCCGTCAGGGAATCATTTACTCCGTCGTTCTGTCGATCGAGCCAAGCGGCAAAGCGAAAAGCGCCCGACCCGACTGGGTCCAGACCTCGCCGGTCGCCTCCCAGTAGGAAAGCGATTCCGTCTGCGAGCTCCAGCAGCTGTGCGTTTCTGCGGCCCCGCACACCGCGGCGCCGGAACCGTTCGCCTTGTCGTCCGTCCTGTCGACGTCTGCGGACTGCCGCCAGAGCGTTCCGTGCCGGTCGCGCGGACCTGCGCCACGGGTCACGTACCACTGCTCCCCGTAGGACAGCACGCCCCGCACGTCGGTCAGTTTCGTCTCGTACGCCTGCGAGGCATGGACCCGGCCGGCCGGCCCCGCCGCGAGGAGCCCCGCGTGCCCGGGGGCGGTGCTGAAGGGGTAACGCCACAGACGGGCGCCCCGGTCCCCCTCGTCGAGGGTCCACTCGCCGGCCACCAGGCTGTCCGGCACGGTGCTGCGGTCAAGAGAAACCGTTGCCGGACGCGGCGCGTCCGAGCCGCCTCCCAGCTCGTAGGAGGCGACGGCCGGCAGTACGAAGCGGTAACCGTGTGCGGACCAGCCGCCCGGCACCCGGCCGACCGCGTCCTGGGCGACCGTGGCCCGCTGGACGCGGTTCATGTCGTAGACGTAGAGCGCGGCCCGATCCCCGTCGTCAGCGGTAACCAGCAGCTTGTCCTGGTACCAGACCATCCCGGAGACGTGGGAGACCAGGCCCCGATAGTCGCGCCCCCCGTCGACCGGGACGGCGAGCAGCGCCCAGGTGTACGCAAGGTGGTTCAGGTCGCTCGCGTTCACGAAGCCGACCCTGGCCAGCCCGTGGTCGGCCGTCGAACCGCCGCTGCGCGACCAGCCCGAGAGGATGACCTGGTTCGCGCCCCAGACGCCGTCGTCGTCTGCGTCTCCCGACGTGGTGACCGCGCCCGGCTGCCATCCCCGAGTGTCGTCCGTGTTCCAGCAGTACGCACGTGTGGCCGTGGGGGAGACGGGCAAGGCCCTGCGCTCGGCGGGCGAGCAGTCGATCGCGTCCCGCAGGGTGCGGTCGGCCTCGTCCAGCACGGCGCTGACGCCGACCGGTCGGCCCATCCCGGCGGCGAGCCGGTTGAGGGACGCTTGTGGAACCACGTCCTCCGTGAGCTGCAGCTTTCCGATCTCGGCTGTTGCTGTAAGGGGTTTCAGACGCCCTGGTCCGTCGTGGGTGACCGTCGCCTGGGAGGCACTGATCAGGGTGGCTGCAGCGGTCAGAGCGAGGGCGGTCCCGGACAGAAACGCCCGCACCGCCCTGCCTCGCCTGCGCCGACGGTGTCGCCCGCGATGTCTCATTCGTCCTCCCGAGGCGGGCCAACTGCGCCTGATGATCCGTACGTTGACCGAGGAGCAGGTGGGGTGACCCGTAGAGGGATGCTACGGCAGTAGGCCACCTCTGAGGACGAAGACTGCGCAAATATGCGGAAGAGGCCACCGGAGAAACGACGATGCGTCATCGTTGCTGCGGTGCCGACATCCGGTTTCTCACCACTGCGGGCGCTGTCGAGTGGGGCAACAGGTTCTGGAGATCGGTCGGCAGCAGCACCTCGACCTCGGCATGCTCGCAGAAACGATACGGCCGGTGTTCCAGCAGACCGCCCAGATACCGTCGTACCCGAGACATCTCGGCTCGCACCGTCACTGTCCGGTGCGGGTCGCCGAACATGTCCTCGGCCAGTTCCGCCGCGCTGCGGCCACCGTGGTGAACCGCCAGCAGGAACAGCAATTCGGCGTGCCGAGGACTGAGTTCGTGGGACCACGACCTCGCGTTCCCCGACACCGTCACCGACCAGTTCCGGGCCCTGGTCAGGTCCAGCACGATCCGTGTCGCGTCGCGCGCCGCCGGCTCGGCGGCCTCCTCCACCGAACGCACCAACCATCCGTCGGCCAAGGGCTCGATCGAGCACGCCCCGATCGGCGGCAGCCACCGACGTCCCGGCGACGGCGACTTGGGCAGCGCGATCCGGCTCACGTACGGCATCCCGGTCACCGCCGCCGTCCACCCGTCCGCGTCCACCGCCGCCGCCCGGCCGCCGACACGGGCCAGCACCGGCGCCGCCACCGCCCGCAACCGCTCCAGCGAACCCAGATGCCGCTCACGCAGCCCGGCCTCGGCGAGCTTCGCCACGGAGTCGACCCAGGCGAGAGTGGCCGGGTGCATCGTCTCCAGGGGCCCGCTGACGTCGACCACACCCAGCAACCGGCCGTCGCGCGGGTCCGTGATCGGAGCGCCCGCACAGGTCCAGGCCGTGTGCGAGCGCACGAAGTGCTCGGCGGCGAACACCTGTACGGGCCGGCGCACCACGGCCGGCGTCCCCACACCGTTGGTGCCGACGACGGCCTCGCCCCAGTCCGCGCCCAGTACGAACCCGAGCCCGTCGGCCTTGCGCAGCACGGGGTTGCAGCCCTCCCGCCACAGCACCCGGCCCTCCGCGTCGGCGACCACCATGATGTGGTGCGCCACGTCCGCGACCGAGAGCAGCCCCTCGCGCAGCACCGGCAGCACCTCCCGCAACGGCGACTCCTCACGCCGTCGCCGCACCTCGTCGGAACTCAGCAGACCGGATCTGAAATCGTGTTCCGGATCGACGCCGCTGCGCAGCATGCGCTTCCAGGACTGCTCGATCACCGGGCGCGGCGCCACGCGCGCCTGCTGTCCGGCCAGCCGGGCATCGCGTACCTCGTTGAGCACCCGCGCCGCCCTCGCGGCGTCGACGGCCGCCAACTGCGGCACGTTCATCGGTGGCATCACCACTGGGCCTCCCGGAGGCGCACAGGCCGGCGACCGGAAGTCAAGTTTTTGCGGCAACTGTTTCCGGTCTTACTGAAGCCCCCTATCTTGCCGTCCACGCGTGACGGAGGGGCATAGTCCGGTCACAACCGCCGAAGAGTTGCAACCCCCTGCAACCCTGGTGAACGTCCACAGACTGTTTGAAACTTGAGTCACGCCGCCCCGAGCGGCGATTCTGGCCTCGCAGGGCCATTAGGGCGGGGGTGGTGCCGTGTCGGCGCAGCACCACCCCCGCTTCCTGTTTTTCCCCGCTTCTTCCGCGCCCTTCCAGACGTTTTCGCAGGCCGAAGGTGTCATGTCTGGGGCGATGCGCGATCGACGATCGACGCCAGGTCCAGAGTGTGCGGCAACGTCCCGAAGGCCGAGCCGCCGTCCCCGCCCAGTCGCGAGGCGCAGAACGCGTCGGCGACCTGAGGCGGCGCAAATCGTACGAGCAGTGCGCCCTGGAGTACCAGTGCGAACCGTTCCGCCAATCGTCGGGCCCGTCCCTCGGCGCCGTCCAGATCGGCCAGGTCCGTCAGCAGGCCCTTGATCGCGCCGTCCAGCCGGTGATCGGCCCCACGCGCCTGTCCTACCTCCTGCAGATAGGCGTTCAGCGCCTGCGGCTCCCGTTGCAGAGCCCGCACGACATCCAGCGCCTGGACGTTGCCCGCGCCCTCCCAGACCGAGTTCAACGGTGACTCACGCACGAGCCGGGGCATCCCCGACTCCTCGACGTAACCGTTTCCACCCAGGCACTCCGACGCCTCCACCGCCACTGGCGCGCAACGCTTCGTCACCCAGTACTTGGCCGCCGGCACCGCGATCCGCAACAGCGCCCGCTCCTGCTCGCCGTCGTCGTCGCAGGCCGCGGCCAGCCGCAGCGCGAGGGCGGTCGCCGCCTCCGACTCCAGCGCGAGGTCGGCCAGGACATTGCGCATCAAGGGCTTGTCGACCAGCTTCCCGCCGAACGCCTCACGGTACGTGCAGTGATGGATCGCCTGCGTCACCGCCTGCCGCATCAGCCCCGCCGACCCCAGCACGCAGTCCACCCGGGTCGCCGCCACCATGTCGATGATGGTGCGCACCCCGCGCCCCTCCTCACCGACCCGGCGCGCCCACGTCCCGTCGAATTCGACCTCGCTGGAGGCGTTGGAACGGTTTCCCATCTTGTCCTTGAGGCGCTGGAGACGGAAAACGTTACGGGTACCGTCTTCGAGAACCCGCGGTACCAGGAAACACGTCAGCCCTCCCTTGCTCTGCTGTGAAGCCGCCTGGGCCAGCACCAGGAAACCGTCCGACATCGGGGCCGAACAGAACCACTTGTGGCCGGTCAGCTCGTATGTCCCGTCCTCGGCGAGCGGAGTGGCGACCGTCGTGTTGGCCCGTACGTCGCTGCCGCCCTGCTTCTCCGTCATCCCCATGCCGAACAACGCCCCGGCCTTCAGATGAGCCGGCCGCAGCTCACGGTCGTAGATCGTGGACGTCAGCCGAGGCTCCCACTCGGCGGCCAGATCCGGGTCGGCGCGCAGCGCAGGGACTGCGGCGTGGGTCATCGACAGCGGACAGCAGTTGCCCGCGTCGACCTGTGTCCAGACCAGGAACCCGGCCGCCCGCCGCACATGACCGCCCGGCCGGGACCAGGCGGCCGTCAGCTGGGCGCCGACGCCCTTGCCGAGCAGCCGGTGCCAGGCCGGGTGGAACTCGACCTCGTCGATGCGGTGGCCGTAGCGGTCATGGGTGCGCAGTTTCGGCGGGTAGTCGTCGGCCTGCGCCGCCCATTCCTGCACCTGCGCGGATCCGGCCGCCCGCCCCAGCGCCGACAACTCGCTGTGCGCCTCGTCGACCAGACCCGGATCCAGGTGCCGTTCCACGGCCGCCACCAGTGCCTGGTCGGCGCCGTACACGTCGTACCCGTTCAGGGGCGGGGGCTGGTTGGTCACCGTGTGCGTGCTGCCTGCCATAGCCCGAACCTACCCCCGGGTACGGCGGTCATGGCCGTCCGAAGCCCCAGCCGTGTTCCCCGACCCGGTGAAGCTGTCTCGCCGGAGGTGAGTGCGACCCCGAACGGCGGATACCTTTAGGGCGTGCAGCCAGCAAGTCACTCACCCGAGCAACCCGGGAGCCCCGCCGGGCGTCTCCACCGGGCGCGTGCCCTTTATCGGAACGTCTCCAAGCGGCGGACCGCCTGGCTGCTGTTGAAGGACACGGTCAACTCCTGCGTCGAGTACCGCATCCTCGGACTTGCTGCAGAAGCCGCATTCTTCACGTTGCTGTCCGTGCCTCCCCTGCTGCTCAGCCTGATCGGCCTGCTCGGCTACGTCGACGACTGGACCGGCACCGACACCATCACCAGCCTGGAGACCAACCTCATCGAGGCCTCCCGCACGGTGCTGTCGGACAAGGGCGTGCGACAGATCGCCCAGCCGATCCTCGACGACGTGCTGAAGGGCGGCCGTCCCGACGTCATCTCCATAGGCTTCCTCTTCGCCCTGTGGTCCGGATCTCGCGCGGTGAACGTTTTCATCGACACCATCACCGTGATGTACGGCCTCGACGGCGTGCGCGGCATTGTCAAGACACGACTGGTGGCGTTTCTGCTGTTCGTGGCGGCCCTGCTGATCGGCTCGGTGGCCCTGCCGCTGATGGTGGCGGGACCCGACGCCGTGGTGCGGATCGTGCCGTGGTCGACGACCGTGGTGCAGGTGCTGTACTGGCCCGTCGTGATCGTCCTGTCGGTGGCCTTCCTGACGACGCTCTACCACGTTTCCGTACCCGTGCGCTCGCCGTGGATCGAGGACGTACCCGGCGCGCTCGTAGCGCTCGCCATGTGGGTGCTGGGCAGCTTCCTGCTGCGGATCTACCTGACCAGCACCATCGAGGGCGCCACCATCTACGGCTCCCTCGCCGCCGCCGTGGCCGTTCTGCTGTGGATCGGCGTGTCCGCCTTCGCCGTGCTGGTGGGCGCCGCCGTCAACGCGGCGATCGACCGGGTCTGGCCGGCCGCCGCGACGGCCGCCGCCCGCGCCGCCAACGAGAGGCTGCGCCAGGAGGAGGCCGCGGAGTACGTCGCGCGCATGACCGTGGCCCGCTCCCACGAGGACGACGACCCGGACGACCCGGACATGCCGTCCGAGTTCCCCGAGCGATGGTCCCGCTTCCTTCCGCCGGAAGACCTGACGGGACGGTTCCGCGCTCACGTGAAGAGCTCCCCGAGAACGAACGGAACGGACGGCGGCAACGGGGAGGAAGAGCGCCCGGAGGAGTGACCGCTCGGTGACGCGGCGGATCGTGCTGAGCGGGCAGTCGGGGTCGCGGTGGGCTTCGGTGGAGGATGCCGTCGGGGTGGCGGTGGCTCGGGTACCGGAGTCGTCTGCGTCGCAGTGGCGAGGACGCTTCGGTTTCACCGTGGGCTGGGGAGGGGAGGCTGCGGAGTCGCAGCCACTCCGGGGACAAAGCCCGGCCGAGACGCCCACGGCCCTGCCCCGAACACTGTGCCGACGCCTGTGGCGCGCTTCCGCAGGCGCTGATCCTCAGGAGCGGAGAGTGCGCCTGTCCCGACGGTCGTCTGCTGAACGCCTCCCCGAAATCGGGGTGCCCGCACTTGGGGCGACCGCCTCGCTGGATCCACAGTTGTCTTGATCGCCGCGACCTGTTGTGGAGCGAGATCAGGAACCGGTTGCTCAACGCGTTGCCGCTGCTGTCCCCACCTCCGACGTGTGGCAGTGCCCGGTAACGCCACGTTCCATGGGAGAGATCATTTCGCGACGAACCAGGACAGGAAGTGGTTCTGAACCGCATGCCTCACCTGCTGATCATCGCCGCGCTGCGCCCGGGTTCGTCCGTCCTGGAGCGGCGGTGCCCGCCTGGTGCTGGGCGTCGGCCAACCTGACATGCCGCGATGCACGGCGTGGACCAGCGCAATGCCCAGCGAGTGCCGGCAACGGCCGCAGACGGGCTTTTCTCACTCCCGACGGCGTAGGCTGCGCGTGTGTACGAGGAGCGGCCCTCCAGGCTGAGCGGGGCGGTGGTGTGGACGAACACGCCGTCGACGGAGCCCGCCGCGCACCCCGTGCTGCCGGACGGCTGCATGGACCTGCTGTGGAGCCAGGGCAAGCTCCTCGTCGCAGGACCTGACACCCGGGCCTACATCCCCGAAGGCCCGCCCGCCTCCTGGGCGGGCATTCGCTTCTTCCCCGGCACCGCACCTGGCCTTCTCGGTGTGCCGGCCCACGAACTACGCAACCGGCGCGTGCAGTTGGCCGACCTCTGGCCGGTGCAGGAGGTACGGCGCTTGAGCGATCGGATCGCTGCGGCACCGCACCCGGCGTCGGCCCTGGAATCGCTGGCGCTGGAGCGTGCCGCGCCGCCCGAGCGGGCACTGCGCACGCTGGTATCCGCCCTCGCTGCAGGCCGTTCCGTGGCCACAACGGCCGACGAACTCGGCTTCGGCGCAAGACAGTTGCACCGGCGTTCCCTGGCAGCATTCGGCTACGGTCCGAAGACGCTGGCCCGGATCCTGCGCCTGCAACGGGCCCTCGCCTTCGTTCGAGCAGGCCTGCCGTACGCAGAAACGGCAGTGCAATGTGGTTACGCCGACCAGGCCCATCTCTCGCGGGACGTCAAGGAGTTCACCAATGTGACGCTGGGAGAACTGCTGCGCCGGCAGTAGGGTCCAGGCAGGATGGACCGGGCCGACCGGCTGCCGCCCAGCGATGCGGTCCGCCCGGCAGTCGCGTAGGCGTGGGCGATGGCGAGGCCTCCAGCGTGCCGTCCCGTTACTGGAGCAACGGCGCGAAGAGGTCGACGCCATTGCCGTCGGGGTCGAGCACCACGGCGTAGCGCTGGTCCCAGAAGGCGTCCCACGGTTCCAGTTCCCCGCGGTGACCCATACCCACCAGCTGCTCGTACACCGTGTCTACCTCGCTGGGCGTGTCGCAGCGCAGTGCGAGGGAGGATCGGCCGCCTCCGGAGGGCGGCTGCCACTGAGGATGGAACGAGCGGACAGTGTCTTCAGTGTCGAGGAGCAGCCGCAGGCCGCCTGGGAGCTCGGCCTCGGTGTGTGGTTCCCGCTCGGCTCCCTCGGGAAAGGCCAACCCGAGCTGGCGGTAGAAGGCGACGGAGGCGGTCATGTCGGAGACGACCAGCCCTATGGCATCGAATCGTGGACTCATATGGCCACGGTAGGCAGAAGCGGTGTAACCGGTCTTGAAAGAAACGGACACGTCAGCTAGTGGGATGCCATCGCCGCACGCTTCGAAACCGGCTCGGCTGTGTCCCTGCCCTCCGCCTGCGTCATGTCCTCTGCTTTCGCCGCTGCCTCTGGTTGGGTCTCGAAATCGCTTACTCAGCGGTTTCCGGTACCTGCCGGGGGTGGATGCGCCATTTCGACGTGACCATCCACCTGAGAGGAGGACTCCAATCCGTTTAGGCTCACTCGCATGACCGTTCGGCTGCTCGTGTACACCCGTACCACCGAATACCGCCACGCCTCCATCCCGGACGCTGTCGCTGCTGTCCGAGGCCTGGGCCATTTCGCCGTCGATCACACCGAGGACCCGTCGGCGCTGGAGGCCTCGCTCGACGCATACGCAGCTGTCGTCTTCCTCTCCACCAGCGGCGAAGTGCTGACTCCGGCCGGACGAGATCGGCTCACCCGCTATGTCGAGTCGGGCGGCGGTTTCGCCGGGGTGCATGCGGCGGCCTGCACGGAGTATGACTGGCCGTACTACGGTGAGCTCCTCGGCGCTCGCTTTGACCGTCACCCCGAGTACCAGCCCGGCAAGGCGCTGGTCGAAGACCGTGAACACCCTGCGACGTGCTTGCTACCGGACGTCTGGCGCTTCACCGACGAGTGGTACGACTTCCGGGCCAACCCGCGCGACCAGGTACGTGTTCTGGCCGTGGCCGACGAGTCGTCGTACGAAGGCGGCGGCATGGGGAGCGACCACCCGCTGATCTGGTGTCGTGAGCAGGGCCGAGGACGCGTTTTCTACACGGCGCTCGGCCACGCGGCTGACGCCTACCATGATCCTTCCTTCCTCGCCCATCTGGTGGGTGGGCTCATGTGGGTGGCCCGTGCCGAGTGAGTCCAAGTGACGTTTCTTCGGTGAACTGCTTGCGCCATCGGGGTGAGTGAAGGCGGTGCGCTGGACGGGGCCGACAGGCGCGTCGAGATCCTCTTGATTCGGAAGACGTTGCGCAACGCCTTTCCGGAAATCTTTCCGGGAAGGGATACCAGGAGGAGCCCCACGTTGACTTACGGGACCAAGCTGCGGGAGCAGATCGCAGGCCCTGGTACCACCCCCCTGATCGGCGTGTACGACATGTACTCGGCATCGATCGCGGCCCAGCACTACGACGGGATGTTCGTTTCCGGGTTCGGATTTGCAGCCTCGTACTACGGGCTGCCGGACATCGGTTTCATCGCGTGGCCGGACATGATGGCTTTCGTGCAGAGGTTGCGGGGCGCGTTCCCGAGGCACCACTTGCTCGTCGACATCGACGACGGATACGTCGACCCGGAGGTCGCGTGTCACGTGGTCGAAGGCCTAGATCGAATCGGCGCGTCCGGCGTCATCCTGGAGGACCAGAAACGGCCGCGCCGATGTGGGCACGCGGACGGCAAGCAGGTGCTGCCGTTGCACGAGTACCTTGCCAAACTCGAGATGGTGCTGGCGACCCGTCGGGACCTGGTCGTGGTCGCCCGCACGGACGCCACTGACGAGAAGGACATCCTCCACCGTGCTGAGACCATCGCTGCCACGGACGCGGACGTCGTCTTGGTCGATGGCGTCCGCAGCGTGGAGTGGATCCGTAGGATCCGCGCTGTGGTCGGCGACAAGCCGCTGCTGTTCAACCAGATCGCCGGCGGTAAATCACCGCGTCTGTCTCTGAGTGAGCTGTCCGACCTCGGCGTGGATGTCGCGATCTACAGCACCCCGTGCCTCTTCGCGGCACATGAGGCGATGCACTCCGCCCTTGCAGAACTGAAACGGACGGACGGGCGGCTCCCCAGCCCGGACGTCAGGAACAGCGTCGGTGTGGCGACTGCGACCCGCCTTCTGGAGGGCAACATCGCGCACCGCCGCGCGGTCGCGGAGAACGCAGCGTCCCGGGAAGAAACAGGAAACACTCGAGAAACAGGAAAGAGGAAAGGAACGGGAAACGAAGGGAACCAGCAGGAGATCGAAGGAGGGAAGAAGCGAATGACAAAAGCGAACGTGTGAGGAGGTAAGCGTTTACGCAACCATGCTGCGCGCGATGTTCGGTACCCACGAAAGCTACGACAAGTGTCGATTCCGGCGCCGGCACAAAGGTGAACGAACCGGCGAGCGAACACGGCAGTCGTCACCGTCAGGCCTACGGTGACGCAGTACTCGCCCGCTGTACGAGGCGCGTCGACAGCTCCGTTCGTGCGCCCTCCGGGCGTTCCCCGTCCATCATTCGCACGAGCATGCGCAGTGCCGTCGCCGCCATCTCCGCGAGCGGCTGACGCATCGTGGTCAGAGCGGGGGTGGTCCAGCGAGACTCGGGCAGGTCGTCGAACCCGACCACGCTGACGTCGTGCGGAATCCGCACCCCCCGCTCCGCCAAGGCCCGGTAGACGCCCAGGGCCATGCGATCGGAGCAGACGAACACGGCCGTCGGCGGCTCAGGCAGGGCCAGCAGCTCGTGCGTGCGACGGTGCGCGACGGATTCGTCGAAGCCGCCGTCGCGGACGTACTCCGCAGGGGGCGCGATACCGGCCGAGGCCAGGGCCGAGCGGTAACCGGCTACCCGGGCGCTGCTGCACATCTTCCGTTTCGGCCCGGTGATCACCGCGATACGTTGGTGGCCGAGTGTCAGTAGGTGCTCGGTCGCCATGAGCCCGCCCTGCCAATCGGCCGAACCCACCGACATGACCTCGGGCGGAGGCTCCACAACGGGATCGATCATCACGAACGGGATGCGGTGCTGCTCCAGCCAGGCGTATTGAGAGGTCGTCAACTCGGCCAGATTGAAGAGAGCTCCCGCCGATCCGCGCACCGTCAGTTTGTCCAACCAGCCCCGTTGCGGGCGTCCGCCACGCGTGCGGGACAGGGCGGCAGACACGACCAGGTCCAGACCGGCTTCGTGCGCCGCCTCCTCCACACCGCGCAGGACGGCGCCCGACCTCGAGCTGTCCAGTGAGTGGACGACGAGGTCAACCAACCGAGGCGGCTTGGACGCGTCGAAGCGAGGTCTGCGTACATAGCCGAGCCGGTCCAGTGCCTCTGTGACTCGGCGCCGTGTTTCAGGAGCTACATCCTCTCGCCCGTTGACCACCTTGGAAGCAGTGGGAACGGACACCCCTGCCTCGCGGGCCACGACCGCCAGGGTCGGCCCGGCCGTCCCGCTCGCACTCGCCGTGCGCACCATTCGGAACCACCTCTCCGGCCCGCCCGAGGGCCAGCGCAAGTTCGACCAGCTCCGTTTGAAGCCGCTCACTGACAGACGGCTCGCAGAAAGCGCTTGCTATCCTAGGGGGGCCTCGGCGTGGCGGGAAGACGCTCGCCCATGCGGGATCATGGCCGCCCGGGAACGCCGGGTGGCGGCCCGGAACGGCGGTCGGAAGGTCGGACGGTGCCGACTTGTTCGGCTCCAGTAGTGGTAACCGGCTGTCGTGACCGCGAAGGGCCAACCCTCCGGCGCCGTCCGCGGCTGCGCAGGAATCGTTGCACCGACACGGTAACCGGTCCCCACATGATGCGACCCCAGGCCACAGAAGCCGACGGATGTGCGGGGTCGGCGGATTGCGCTCAGTCGGGGAGAAACGTGCTGGCACGTCTGTCGAGGCCCGTTTTCCCCATGAGTTCGCTGGAGAAGACGCTTGCGAGAGCGATACTCGGACAGGCCGCGGCATGCGCTCGGATTCAGCGACCGCGCTTCGGCGGGCGCACGGAGTCCCGCACGACGACATGGGTGCCCAGCACCAGGCGCTCGGCGTCCACGCTCGTGTACCGTGTTGCGGTCCCGGCGCCCTTGCGTCGATCCGCCACCGCTCGCAGCGCGACTCGACCCATCTCCTCGTAAGGCACATGCACCGTCGTGAGCCGGGGGGAGAGTTGGGACGCCAGCGGGATGTCGTCGTAGCCAGCGATCGACACATCGTCCGGCACCCGTAGTCCCGCCGCACGCAATGCCCGCAGGGCGCCCGCGGCGACCGTGTCGGTGCCGGCCAGCACCGCGGTGAAGTCGGGAGTCTCATGCAGCGCCGCTTCCACTGCCCCGTACCCGTACTCGTCGACATAGGGACCGTGCCGCACCAGCCCTCTGTCGAACGGCGCCCCGTACGCCTCGAAGGCCCGGCGAGCGCCGTTCAACCTGCCCTGTGCCGTGGTGAGTTGTGCGGGCCCGGGGAGGACCAGAATGCGTCGGTGACCGGCTGAGAGCAGGTGACAGGCCATGGCGTAGGCGCCGGACTCGTTGTCATAGTCGATCGTCGTGGCCGGGACGTCACCCCGCAAGCCCGGCCTGCCGACCAGGACCAGGTGTGAGCCGGCCGCGTCGAGCGAACGGGCGAAGCGGGCCATACGCAACTGATACTCGTCGTAGTCGTAGGCACCGCCGAGCAGCAGGACAGCGGCGACGCCTTGCTGCCGCATGAGGTTGACCAGAGCCAGCTCGCGGTCTGGATCGTCGCCGGTGGTGCCGACCAGCGACAGCCAGCCGCGCAGTGCGGTCGCGCCCTCCACGCCCTTCGCGACGTGCGCGAATGCCGCACCGGTGATGTCGTTGATCAGGATCGACACCGTCGGCGTGCCCCCACCGGCCAGAGAGCGGGCGTGCGCGTTCGTCACGTAGTCCAGGTCCCGCACGACCCGCATGACGCGGCTGCGGACTGCGTCGGAAACGGGGTAGTTGCCGCCCGACAAAACACGGGAAACGCTTGCGACAGACACGCCCGCGTGTACAGCCACGTCCTTTATGGTCACCCGGCCCACTTTGTCGCCGGTCGTCTTGCGCTGACTCACGTTGCTGCTCCTTACCGTCGTGCGCCGTGGGGCGTCTCGGGGCCACGGTCTCGGACGTCGGCGTGGCCTGATCACCGGACGGCTGGGAACGTCCCTCCGTCGGTGCGGGAACCGTATCCTCGGGGCCCTGCAGGTGGAGCGGCCTGTGGATAACCCCGGTAACAGCTGACCACCGCTGGCTGGCAGGCTTTGTCGCTTGCGACGTCAGGCCACCCTGGCCAGGTCGGTATGGCGCACTTCGTGGACAAGAGGCAGGCCGGCGGCCAGCCTTTCCAGCTCCTCGACGACGATACGGCCGAGTCGTTCCAGCTCGTTGCCGAGGGATCCGGCGATGTGCGGGGTCAGAAAGACGTTCGGCAAGCGGTATAGAGGAGAGTCGGCCGGCAGCGGTTCCGGTTCGGTGACGTCCAGCACCGCATGCAGTCGGCCGGAGACCAATTCATCGGTGAGCGCGGCGTGGTCCACGAGAGCGCCCCGTGCCGTGTTGATGAGCACGCCGCCGTCCCGGATCAAAGCGAGGCGGGCGTGATCGAGCAGGTGATGGGTCTCGGGGATGTCCGGCGCATGCAGACTGACGATGTCGCTGCGCTGAAGCAGATCGTCCAAGGGGACCAGCCGTGCGCCGAGTTCGGCCGCCTCGGCCGCGTCCACGTACGGGTCGTGCAGGAGGACGTCGAAGTCGTGCGCACGCAGCAGTTCCAACAGACGCCGCCCTACCCGAGACGCGCCGATGACACCTACCCTGCGGCCGACATTTCCCGTGGCTGCGGTCTCGGCCGAGGTCGGTAGAGCATGGGTGCGACGGAACCGCTCACGGTGAGTGAAGACGTGCTTTCCGGTCAAAAGGATCATCGCGAGGGTGTATTCGGCCACCGGGACGGCGTTGCCGGTGACCGCACTGGAGACGGTCACCCCTCGTTCCCACAAGGCATCGTCGACCAGTGAGCGAACCGAGCCCGCGGCGTGGAGTACTGCCCGCAGGCGGGGCGCCGAGGCGAACAGGCGGTCATCGAGACGGGGGCAGCCCCAGCCGGTGATCAGGACCTCGGCATCTGCCAGCTGCGCTGCGGCTGAGCCGTCGGAGAAGTCGCGTACGACGAGCGCGGAGTCGATCTCGGCCGTGCGGCGCAACCTGGCCATCAAGGGCTCGGGAAAAAGCAGGGGGAGGTGCACCGGATCCATGGCGAACACGGCCCTCGGCAAGGGGGCGCTGGGCATGACTCTCCCGAGGAGTTTAGTAAGCGTTTTCTGTAACCGTTTCTACGGTAGGTCCGGAGTGAGGGACGGTCAATCGGTCGGAGGGCACGTGAGGGAGAAACCGCACGCCACCGTCGGCTTCCGAGGGCGGTGATGGCTCGTTGCCGCTCCGCCAGCGGTAACTACGACCAGCTTTCCTTCGGCACGTTCATGTACACCGAATAGCCCTCCCGCAGGCTCGTGCACCGGAATACCGGGCGCGGTTGTGGTGCTCTGGTGTTACCGGTGCGTGAGCGCGGCGAAGGGCTGGTGAGCAGGTGGCAGCAGACCAGGCGACTTCTGCGGATGACGCCCAGGCGGCATACGACCCTCATCCCGTGGTCAGGACCCCCTACGGAGCTGTTCGCGGCAGAAACGAGAACGGCATCGCGGTCTTTCGGGGGATCCCGTACGCGGCGCCCCCGTTCGGGCCACGCCGGTTCAGGCCGCCCGTCCCGCCCGAGACCTGGGACGAGGTGCGCGACGCGGGTGCCTTCGGCGCCACGCCGCCCAAACCGCCGTACTCCGAGGCCTTCGCCCACTACCTGTCCGACCCCGACGTGCCGGGCGACGACTGCCTGAACCTCAACGTGTGGACGCCCCAACCCACGCCGAGCGCCCGGCTGCCCGTCCTCGTGTGGTTGCACGGCGGCGCGCTGACCAGGGGTTCCTCAGCTGTGCCAGTCTACGGCGGGTGGAAGTTCGCCCACGATGGAATCGTTTTCGTATCGGTCAACTACAGATTGGGCGTGGAGGGCTACGGACTCTTCCCGGACGCCCCCGCCAACCCAGGCCTGCGCGATCAGCTTGCGGCGCTCGAATGGGTCCACCGGGCCATCGAGGCCTTCGGCGGCGACCCCGACGCTGTCACCCTGGCGGGCCAGTCCGCAGGCGCCATCAGCGTCGGCGCCCTGATAGCGGTCCCGCAGGCGCAGGGGCTCTTCCGGCGGGCGGTTCTGCAGAGCGGCCCGCCGGAAGTCTTCGAGCGGGACAGGGTTCGGCGCATGGTGCGACGCATGGCCAGCCGGTTGAAGATCCCCGCGACCGCCGAGGCTTTCGGCGGTGTCGACCGCGATGTGCTGCTGAGGGCCCAGGCCGAGGTCGGCAGGCTGAGCAGTCCTGTCCTGGGCGGCCCGGCCTTCGGCATCGTGATCGACGGCGACCTCGTCCCGCGCGATCCTCTGCAGGCCCTCGTCGACGAAAACGTGGCCCGGGGCGTCGATCTGCTCTTGGGCTGGACACGCGACGAGTACCGGCTCTGGCTGGTGCCGGGCGGCCTGATGGAACGCGTCGACCGGCTGGGCCCCGTCGCTCTCGCCGGTGCCATGGCCCGTTGTCATTGTGGCCACGAGGTCCCGCGCGGCTACCGAGCGCTGCACCCTGAGGCCGGCACCGCCGAACTCGTCGGCCAGATGGTCACCGACAAACTGCTGCGGCTGCCGCTTCAGCAATTGGCCGAAGCCCGCGCCGGGGCGTCTTACGTGTACGAGTTCGCCTGGCCGTCGCTGCGCCCCGGACTGGGCGCCTGCCACGGGCTGGAACTCGGTTTCGTATTCGATACCGGCGAGACCCCTGCCTCCGCGAAGCTCGCCGGTGAGGGAGCACCACAGGCGCTCGCCGACACGATGCACCGCGCGTGGGCACGATTCGTCGCGACGGGCGACCCGGGCTGGGAGGCCTGGGGCGCGTCGCATCCCGTGCGTGTCTTCGGAGAGGTCGGCAGAGGCAGGGCCGAACTCGACAGCATTCCTGGGACCCACACAGGCGCCGCGGCGTTCGACGGTGTCGGTGACCGAGCGGGCAGCGGGCGGGCGGAGGTCGACAGTA
Organism: Streptomyces sp. NPDC058291; assembly: GCF_042880855.1. Taxonomy (NCBI): domain Bacteria; kingdom Bacillati; phylum Actinomycetota; class Actinomycetes; order Kitasatosporales; family Streptomycetaceae; genus Streptomyces; species Streptomyces sp. NPDC058291. The sequence goes on along the minus strand of NZ_JBHVYK010000059.1, from coordinate 31,872 downwards.
TGCCGCACGCGGCCGACCCCGTGTCTTACACCGCGCACGGCCTGCGCGATCGCGAGTTGTCGCTGTGGACGGTGGCGGAAGCTGGAGCCGTCGCCTCGGACGGGCCCATCGCCAAGACGCCGGCGCCGGACGCGTTGAACGGCAGGGCCGTGCGTCGCGCAGAGTTGCGATCGGCGATGCGACGACTGCGCCGCGCCGGAGCAGTACGGGAGCGCTGATCGTCGACCGCCGTGGCGCGGAAGGAGACGTGATTCTCTACCGTTACTTGTCCTAGGGGCGCCCTCAGCGGGCGCTCGCCCCATGCGTCGAAGGAGTGACAGGCACTGTTGGGGGCCGTCTGTCCCCGGCGTCTCCACAGACGACAGTGGTCATTGCCAGTGCCTGCGCACTTCGCTCGTGTATGGAATGCCGATGTAAACGGTCACTGAAAAGTTGCTCAGCCTGTTTGGGCAGTGGAGCCGGATGGCCGACGTTCCGACGGCGACCCTATGGTTGGCGGCCCGGCCACTGTCGCCGAAGCCACTCGCGGTCCGGGAGAACGTCGGCTTTCGGGCGAAAGCGCCGCCTAGTGCCGATTCGACGAGTAACCCCGTCACCTAGTGCCGCATCAGGCAACGTTCGCCCCGTCGTGGGAGACTGCTCCGTCGACTGGGGGAGAGTGTGGCCGTGGAGACTGCCAACCGCGCGCTGACGGCGGACGTGATCGCGGCACTGAGGTACTGGCCCGGTGTCATATGGGGAGGTCAGAAGAATCCTCCGGACCCGGTCGACATGACCGTCCTGCCGCCCTTCTTCAACCAGACGCTGCAGGACCTTCCGTGGTGGAACCGCGACTGGAGAGTCGACCGCGTCCAGCCGGGACATCCCGCAGAGACCGGGGATCACCGCTGCGATCCCGCCGTGAGGTTCACCGAGGTGTCGATCCCGGGAACGGTCGCCTCCGACAACGGCGAGAGCCTGCCGTTCGTCGCGAAAGTCGGGTTCACGGGCGACCAACTCATGCGCTTCCAGGCCAAGATCGGTGACGTTGTCATCGGCCCGGCCGTTGCCCCTGCCGGGCGGTCGGAGCCCCATCCGTTCGGACGGATGCTCACCGGGTTGATGGACCAGCGCGGGATTCCGGTCAGGGACATGGCTAGGGCCGCCGGACTGTCGATGTCCACCATCCACATGCTCCGCCGCGGACACAATCCGAACTTGCTGCAGGCCCGCCTGATCGCCGGGATCCTGGACATGTCCGAAGCGGACGTCAGAGTCATCGCCGGACTCGGCGACGGCAGTACGCAGTAGCTGACAGGTGACGGCGCACAATGCGGAGTTGGCGCTGCGTCAAGCGACGTTCGCCCTGGTGACGACTTCGCGTAGGCGCTCGTCGGCGGCGTGCTTGTTGCGCCAGATGATGTAGCGGCGGATCATGCTGCCCTGGGCCTTGTGGCTGGGATGATCGGTGCCGTCGAGGGCGAAGTAGCGCAGGGCGGTGAACTGGGCCTCGATCCGGTTGAGCCAGGAGCTGTTGGTCGGGGTGTAGGCGATTTCCACGTTGTTCGCCGCGGCCCACGTCCCGACCCGCTGGCACCGCTTCGTCGTCAGGTGCGGTGAGTAGTTGTCGCAGACGATCGCGATGCGCTTCTCGACTGGGTGCAGCGAGCGCAGGTAGCGGCAGAACTCCAGGAACTTCGACCTGTTCTTGGTCTTCTTGATGTGCCCGTAGAGCTGGTCTTTGGCCAGGTCGTAGGCGGCGAACAGGTGGCGGACGCCGTGCGGGCGGGTGTAGGTCGCCCGCCGACGAGGTCGGGGATCACGGTCGGGGTCCTTGTGCCGGCCGCCGCGTTCGGCCCAGTGCCGGCCGGGGTGCGGCTGGAGGTTGAGCGGCCCGAACTCATCCATGCAGAAGATGACTTCGGGCTCGCCTTCCTCAGGTATGACCTCACCGTCGGCGATCGCGTAGAGGTGCTCGACGCGGGCCTTCTTGGCCGCGTAGTCCGGGTCGCGTGAGGTCTTCCAGGTCTTCACGCGTTGAAAGGAGACGCCCTCCTCGCGGAGCAGGATGCGCAGGCCCTCGTGGCTGATGTCGTCGACCACCCCCTCGGCGACCAGGAAGTCGGCCAGCTTGGCCAGGCTCCAGGTCGAGAACGGCAGGCCGTGCTCGGCCGGCTTCGACTTTGCGATCTTCTTGATCTCCCGGCGTTCGGGGAGGGTGAAGGTCTTCGGCCGGCCGCCCTTGTACTTGGGATACAGCGAGTCGAAGCCGTCCGCGTTGAAATTGTGGAGCACGTCGCGGACCCGGTCCGCGCTGGTGAACGTGACCTCGGCGATCTTCGCCACGGGCATGCGCTGGGCGGACAGCAGCACCATCTGGGCTCGCCGCCAGGTCACCACCGACCCGGTGCCCCGTCGGACGATCCGTAGCAGCCGCCTGCCTTCGTCGTCATCGATCTCACGGACCTGCACGCGTTCAGCCACGTGATCATTCTGACGGCCCAGCGCCGCCCGGCACAGCATCCGGGCGACACATCACGACGGGGCGAACGTTGCCTGATGCGGCACTAGTCCTCTCGTCCTCCGCCGGACTGTGCCAGCAAGGGGCTAGCCGTCGCCGACATCGACATCAGCACAGGTCGGTGGACAGGAGCTATACGGAGGTCAGCGTGCGGGCGATCGAGGCGATGGCCTCGGGACCGACCCGGCAGCAGCCGCCGATGAGGCGTGCCCCGGACTCCTGCCAGCCCAGCACCTGCTCCGACAGGAACGAGGAACGGCCGCTCCAGGCGCGGGCTTCCGCGTCCCAGGCTTCGCCGCTGTTCGGGTAGACGACGACGGGTTTGCCGGTCACCCGTGCCGCGACTGCCACGGCGGCGTCGACATCCTCTGGTGCGCAGCAGTTCACGCCGACCGCGATCACCTCATCCGCATCCGCGGCCAGAGCGAACGCCTGCTCCAACGGCTGCCCGGCACGCGTGTGAGATCCGGCGATCGAGTAGGAGAGCCAGGCCGGCACACCGAGTCCCCGCACCGCGCGCAGCAGTGCCTCGGCCTCGTCCGCGTCGGGAACCGTTTCCAGCGCCAACACGTCGGGTGCGGCGGCGGCCAGCACCTCCAGCCGGGGACGATGGAAGCGTTCCAGATCCTGGACGCTCAGGCCGTACCGTCCTCGATACTCCGAACCGTCTGCAAGCATCGCTCCGTACGGTCCGACCGACGCTGCCACCCACAACGGGCGCAGGGCGCCTTCGCTCCGGGTCTGTACGGCTGCCTCCCTGGCCAGCTCGACACTCAGCCTGAGCAGCCGGGCCGCTTCCTGGTGGCTGATCCCTCGCTTCGCGAATCCCTCGAACGTGGCCTGGTAGCTGGACGTGATCGCCACGTTCGCACCCGCCTCGAAATAGGCGCGGTGGGCATCGATGATCGCTTCGGGGCGTTCGTCGAGTAGCCGCGCCGACCACAGTTCGTCGCTCAGGTCGTGTCCGGCAGCCTCCAGCTGGTTCGACATGCCGCCGTCGAGGACGACGGCTGCGGTGGCGAGAGCCGTGGCGAGGGAGGTCTCCGCGAGCGGAGAAGGGTTGTCGCTGGTCATGTCACGACGCTAGTCGACGGGACGGCGGACAGCCCCATGAGTCCATTCTGTGGGAAGGAGACCGCATCGTGGGACGTCTGCGGAGTGATCACGTTGCAGCAATTCTTTCTGATGGCTCTCTGATCGCTTTGTGTGACTCTGATGCGATGTCGAGTCAGAGCGAGCGCCGGCGCTGGTGGGCGGTCGCTCGGTGTACGCATGGCCCCTTCATCTGCTGTAAGTCGCACCGCGGTCGCCGCCGACGCGGTGCCCGACGGTTCACGGGCATTCGGTGTCCAGCCGCTCCGCGGACTGGAGCAGGTGCTTTGGCATTTTCGAACTGGCGGCCAACACCTCGATGCCGATGAGGCGGCCCTGCTTGTCGAAGTCGAGGTTGATCATGGCGTCGACGGCCACCGGGTCGCAGGGATACATGCGCGCGACTTCACGCAGGGCATGCGGTTCGGTGAGGTACACGTACGCTGCGTCTGCAGTTTTTTTGTCATAGGTCACTCTGATCTCTGCCGCGTGAGCGGGCTCCGTTGCTGTCGTTTGCCGGCGGCGCTTTTCTCGTCCCTGTCTCCGACCGCAGCGATCACAGGCTGACGTGGCGAGATGCGGGACCAGGACGGCTTTGACGATGTCGGTCATGCGGGTGGTGTGGCAACGGAGTTTGTGCAGGCGCCGCGAACGCTGGAGAGGGCAGGGCTCAGCCTCGGGGTGCCGAGTGTCGGCCGCCCCGGTTGCGCGGTCCGCCGCGTGAGCGTCTGGTCGTCGGCACCAGGAGCGCGCCGAGCAGCCCGGCTGCCAAAACGTACGGCCACCACCCGAACGCGCCCGAATCCGCCACTGCGGCGTCGCGTGCCTCACCTGTGACGGCTCGGGAGGCAGCCTGCCTGCTTGCCTTCATCGAAGGGCGACCTGTCGTGGCCGACAGGACGACGTCGTTGCCGTCGCCTCCCTTGTAACTGATTCGGTAAACGATGTCGCCGAGTTTCACTTCGGCGCCCTCAGGCAGGCCGTCAAAGGTGCCCTTGACCGGGGTGCTCCCGGTGTGATTCAGCACAGTCATCTGGCGAAGGGGACGGCTACTGGTCGTGTCGGAAGCCTTGCTGGAATCGGTCTCGTTGCGTTGCGCCGGGGAAGTCTTGTCGAAAGCGGTATCAGAATGGGTCGGCGCGGCGGCCGTCGGCGCAGTGGAGAGGTCGAGTCCACCGGCCAGACTCACCGTGCCCCGAACCGTCAAGGGACCCTTACCCAATACCAGTTGCCCCTCGTCCTGCTGGGTATAGGAACCGGTGACGGTCAGGCCCCCGGTGACGACGCCCTCGTTCGTCACGGCTCCCCGTACGGTTCCTTGGCCGTTGAGCGTGCTCGTCACGCGGAGCCCCGAGCCGCCGGTGTCCACTTGCGCTGCCGTGGACGTCAGCCGGATCGCCCTGCTGTTGGCCAGTGTCGCCCCGTTCTCGAGCGCGAGGGTTCCCTGGTCGACCGTGGTGGTCCCCGTGTACGTCACCGCGGAGCCGGTGAGGGTCGTCGTCGCGGTCCCCGACTGAACGAGCGATCCGCTGCCTCCGAGGCGGGACAGTGAGACGGCGGTCTTCGTGTTGTGTACGACGAGGGTGCCGTCGTTCACGATTCGCCGCCGGTCGGTTCCGGTGAGCAGGGAGCCGTCCCCTTGCGTCGCCCCGAGTCGCAGGACCGCCCCCTTCTGCACGGTCGTCGACCCGTCGTAATATTGCGCGGCTGCGAAGGTGACGTCGTTTCCTTTCGTGCCGGCGATGACGACGTCGCCGGCACCGGGCGCGGCCAGCGTGTCGTGGTATCTGCCGCCGCCGATGGGCGCCCCCAGGGTCACCGGTCCGTTGTAGTCGAACGTCAGCAGCGACCGACGTCCGCCCGCCCCGTGCAAGTTGATGTAAACGGTGTCTTTTGTTCCCGGCATGAAGATCCTGTGTGTGGTGCCGTCGCCCCACTGCACGTTCGCGCCCTCGATGTTCGTGCCGCGTTTGTTCAGTTGGTGCGGTATCGAGCGCCAGTTGATGCCCTGGTCGCTGAGTGAGGGCGCGGTGTCGCCTCCCCGGTCGCTGTAGCTGTACTGACCGGTGAGGACGACCTTGCCGCCTGGTCGGGTGTGGACGTTGACGTCGCTGCCGTACTGCCGTTGGTAGAAGTTCTGCCGCAGCGTGACCGTCTGGTCCAGTGGGGTGTCGATGATCCAGGAGCCCTGGTTGAGGATCGCCCGGGCGTTGGGCAGGGACACCGGGTACTCGGGCCGGCCCGCCGCCATGCCGGTGCCGTTGTCGATGACACCGGAGAAGGGGTGCGTGCCGGCCAGGTCGAGCGTGCCCCACATATTCCGCGGTTGGGTGACCAGGCCCGACCCGCTGATCGTGCCGATGTTGAACGTACGGGTCAGTGAGAGGCGGAGCGTGCCGTCGACGCGGATGTTGAGCTGGTTGAGCCGATAGCCAGGGGTGTCGTAGGGGAAGTGTCCGATCAGCCCCGTGCCGCCACCCGTGCCGTACTGCAGGGTTGTTCCCCGCTCCACGGTGACGGCGGGCGGATCGGGATTGCTGACGGTTGTGTACGGATGGTTGCCGCCCTGTGTGCGCACGACCTGCCGGCGGCGTGCGGTGGGCAGGGTGAAGTCGCTGTCTTTGCTGAGCACGAGCGTCCCTCCGCCTCGGACGGTCAGCGTTCCCTGACCGCGAAGCACGCCGCTGTAGGTCGTCGTTCCGACAGGTACGTTCACCGTTGAGTCACCGGTGAGTGTCACGTCCCGGTTGGCCAGCACGTCGGCGGTGATGTCCCGTACGTCGACGGCCATGGCCGGGGGAGCGATGGCGAGGAGGCCTGCGACGGCCGCGAGGGCGCCGGTGACCGCGGCTGAGGAGTGAAGTGGGCTGCGCACACCTGGGAGACGTGGCACAGCGAGACCGATAACAGAAAATTTGCTTCTCTCCGAGTGCCGACCGGTTCGCAGGAGTCAGAAAGCCACTGTCCGGCACGAAAAATCCGGAAAGGGCTTTCCATCAAGTCCCGTCCGACCCGTTGACCTGCCCGTAACGCGCCCTTACCTTTTCGGCGTTCGTCATTCCACATGTCGTTCGTCGTCCCGAACGAGCCCCTCTCTTGAGAGGCAACTGCTTGTATGCCGCCCCGCTCGTCCTTCGTCGCGCTGATCCGCAGATCGATCGTCACGGTGACGGCTTCCGTGACGTCACGGCGGCCCGTCCCGATCCCGACGCCTGAGTGCTTCCCCGGGCCGCTCTCAGACCGTGGCCGCGACCGCCCCGCACCCGCACCCGCACTCGCAGAGGAGGAGCGGGCGATCCGCGTCCGACTTCGAACAGAACACTCCGGCCCGTCGCGCGGGACTTCGGCTGAGAGGGGCCGGGCGTGTGGTCCAAGGGCCCATGGTGGCGCTCACGGTCTTCGGGTCCGGCTGCGGGTACGGCGCCCGGCACACCTCATTGACGACTGTTGAGGACGGTGGGATCGACGTCCTGCCGGACCGCGCCCGCCCGGGAGAGGGAATGCACGACTTCCCTGAACGATCCCAGCGACCTCGCTTCGACTCAGACCGCCTGCGGCCGTAACGCCGGAGGCCCCACTGCGGCGCTTCCCCTCGCCGACACCGTGAAGGACGTGAAAGAGAGTGCGTGAGATGAGACGTGCGTATGCAATCCTGCTCGCCCTGTGTCTGGCGTTGGTCGGCGCCTTCGCCACCGCGGGTCCCGCCCAGGCGGCGCCCGAGACGATCGACAACGGTATCCAGTTCACCGACGCTTCGGGCAGCGCGGTGCACGCCCACGGTGGTGGCGTCCTCAAGGTCGGCTCCTACTTCTACTGGTTCGGTGAGAACCGCAACGCCGACAACACGTTTCGGTACGTGGACGCCTACCGTTCCACCGATCTGAAACACTGGGAGTTCCGCAATCACGTTCTCACCCAGTCGAGCGCCGCCGAGCTGGCCTCCGCCAACATCGAGCGCCCGAAGGTCATGTACAACGCCGCCACCGGCAAGTACGTGATGTGGATGCACAAGGAGAACGGCGCCGACTACAGCGAGGCCCGGGCCGCCGTCGCCGTGTCCGACACCGTCGACGGCGCCTACACCTGGCAGGGGAGCTTCCGCCCGCTCGACCAACACATGTCGCGGGACATCACGGTTTTCGTGGACACCGACGGCGCCGGGTACATGGTGTCGGCCGCCCGCGAGAACTACGACCTGCAGATCTACCGGCTCACCGCCGACTACACCGGTATCGCGAGCCTGGTCGCCGACCCCTGGCACGGAGGGCATCGAGAAGCCCCCGCACTGTTCAAGCGGAACGGGGTCTACTTCATGCTCACTTCGGCGGCGACCGGCTGGAACCCCAATCAGCAGCAGTACGCCACGGCCACCTCCCTCGCCGGTCCCTGGACGGCCATGGCGAACGTCGGAGACTCGACGGCCTACGGCTCGCAGACCGCTTACGTCCTCCCGGTCCAGGGGAGTTCGGGAACCTCCTACCTCTACCTGGGAGACCGCTGGGGCAACTCCTTCGGTGGTACCGTCAACGACTCCCGCTACGTCTGGTTGCCCCTGACCTTCCCTATGTCCACCTCACTGTCGATGGCATGGGCCCCCGAAGTCACCGTCGACACGGCCGCTGGGACGGTAACCGGCACGAACGCCACGTACAGCACGCTCATCGCTCGGCACAGCGGAAAGTGTGCCGACGTCACAAGTCAGTCCCTGTGGGCGGGAGCTCAGCTCAAGCAGTACGACTGCAACGGTGGAAACAACCAGAAGTACTGGTTCAAGTCCGTTGGAAGCGGTTACTACCAGTTGATCGTCAGAAACAGTTCTCTGTGTCTGCAGGAGAACACGGGCACGATCAGCCAGGAGGACTGCAGCGCGACGGCCGGCAGCCAGCACTGGTCGCTGACGACCTCCGGCAGTTACGTGAGCGTCAAGGCTCGGACCAGCGGTAAGTGCTTGGACGTGAATGGTGCGTCCACCGCCAACTCGGCCGCCGTCATCACCTACACCTGCAACGGAGGAACGAACCAGCAGTGGACGCGTGGTTCATGAACATGATCAGGGCAGCAGGTCGACAGCGTCGATCGAGGTGCCCGCGCTGAGGTAGGAGGTCGACCCCGAACCACTCACCACGTTGATCTTCAGCACGTTGTACTGGCTGGTGTCCGTGAGCCAGGCGCTTGCCGGGATGCTGTAGGTGAACGTGTGGTTGTTGCCCCGGTACGACCCGTTCGTCAGGGATCGGGTGTTCGGCTGGGCAGGAGGGGAGGGGATGGCCGAGGCCCAGGCGCCGTTCACGACAACCTGCGGTCGGCCGTTGGCGTAGGCCGTCGTCACGCCGATGCGCAGGGTGTGCGCGGCGGCGGCCTGGGCCGCGGTCAGCTTGAAGTACACGAGCAGACCACTGTTGACGTCCTTCCAGATGTAGCAGGGAAACGCCGAAGTCTCACTGCCGCTGCCGATCACCACGTTGCCGGTCCAGGCGGCGGCCCGGGCGTCCGAAGGGTGGGCGTACGTCATGAGGTCGGCGTTCTTGAAGCCGCTCGGTGTCCCGGTCCAATCGTTGATGCGCCAGATCGCGCTCGCTTTGCTCGGGTCGTTCGACAAGGGGATGGCGATCGAGTTCAGGGTGGTCGTTCCGCCTGCGGACACGGTCACCTGCGTGCTGTACACGGCCAGCTCGCTCTTGTACACGGTGAGCGTGTACGACCCCGGCAGCGCCCCGGTGATCGAGAAGTAACCGTCGGAAGGTCGCGCCGAACTCCAGTACTGAGCTGCAGGGTTGGCGATTCCGACCGTATAGGGGTAAGCGGTGTCGCGCCCGGTGATGCCGACTCCGGCGATCCGGCCGCGTCCGCTCGCGCCGACGTAGCCGGAGATGCCGAGGGAGTCCGCCCAGGGCGTGGTCAGGTTTCCGGCGAACAGCGAGGACGAGGGTGCGCCGCCGTCGGTGAAGGCGATCACGTACGGACCCTGGAGACCGAAGCGTTGTTCCTCGGTCTGGTTCTGCCCGTAGTAAAGGATTTCGTACAGGCCACCACCGTCGGCGCTCTGGTGACGCAGGAGCGAGCGGTAGAAAGGTCCGCCGGAGGCCTTCTCGTGGTTGCTGCGCACGATCCACAGCCCGACGCTGCCGGACGTCCAGCCGATGTAGTCGTAGTCGATGACGCGCAGCCTGGAGTAGTGCTTGGAGCGGGTCTGGCCGTCGGACTTCGCGAAGACGTCGGACGCCTCGACCGTACTGGTCGTGTAGGTGTAGGAGTCGGGTTCGTCGTTCAGGAACCGGCCCGCCTTGACGCGCACGATGTAACGGGTTGCGGAAACGGATGTGTCGGCCTTGTTGGTCCACAGGTAGACGTTGTTCTCGCCGCTGCGGGCCGCGTAGTAATGCTTGAGGGTCCCGTGGGTGACCGAGACGAGGATCGTGGAGCCGGACTGTGCGATCGTCACGGCGGAGCTGCCGAGACCCGACTCGATGTGCGAGTTCATGCCTCCGTAGCCCTGGTATTCAGTGCCTCGGTAGATGAGCGAGGTCAGGTCGCCGGTGGTCTTGCTGACCTTGAACACCAGGGCGGCGCCGGTGTCGACGACGTAGTTCGAGCCGTCGTCGGTGTAGCCGAACGCAGCCGCGGCGGCCGGGACGGCGAGGGGCCCGGCGAGCGCGGCCGAACCGGCGGCGGCGCCGAGGACGAAGGTGCGGCGTCGGACCGGCCTGCGGCTGTCGGATCCGGACATGGGGGTGCCTCCTTCGAGAGGTGCGGGGATGCGGGTGCCTGAGAGGGTGACAGTTGAATCGATTTCGCGAAAGGGCTTTCACCAGCGTGAGATCGGCACCTCGGAAAATCTGCTCAAGACCTAGAAAGCGCTTGCCGGAGACGGTACGGTCCAGCCGCCAGCCCCTGTTCCCGTGGCGGAGGAGCCGCACGTGAGACGTTTCAACATGGCCGTACTGGCGGCCCTGACTCTGGCCGCCGGTCCGACGGCCGTTCCCGCGGCCGCCCAGGGTGGTCGGGCGTCGCTCGGCATCGATCACTGCACGGCCACCGCATGCCACTTCGACGTCCCTCCCGGCTCCTACGACGTGAATCTCGTCCTCGGCGGCGACGGGGAGTCGCTCACCAGCGTCACGGCAGAGACCCGGCGCGCCCTGCTGCCCGAGACGGCCGTCCCCGCCGGCGCACGCATCGCCCGCAGCTTCACGGTGGACGTCCGCACCCCCGAGGGCGAGCCGACGGGCGCCGACGGAACGCCCGGCCTGGACCTGGTGCTCGGCGGCTCCGCGCCTGCGCTGGCCGACATCAGGGTCACCCCCGCCCGGCACGTCCGGCAGATCTTCCTCATCGGTGACTCCACCGTCTGCGACCAGCCGGCCGAGCCCTACACCGGCTGGGGCCAGCAGTTGCCGCAGTACCTGCGCAAGGGCGTATCGGTCGCCAACTACGCCGATTCGGGGGAGAGTACGGTCACGTATCTCGGGAACCCGCAGCTCTGGGACACGGTTCAGCCACTGATCCGCCCGGGCGACCTCGTCCTGGTCCAGCTCGCCCACAACGACAAGACGACCGACGAGACGACCTACCGCGCGAACCTCGAGACACTGGTGGCAGGGGTGAGGGAGAAGGGCGGGCGGCCGGTCCTCGTCACCCCCATCGTCCGCCGCTGGTTCAACGCAGACGGCACGCTGAACAACGGAACAGCTCTCCTGGTCAACGGACTCGGCGTCGACCACCCGGCAGTGATCCGCTCGGTCGCCGCCGCGCACGACGTCCCGCTGATCGACCTCACGGCCAAGACCAAGGCGTTGGTGGAGTCCCTGGGCGTCGAAGGCTCCAAGGCGCTCTATCTCTACAACGAGAAACGCGACAACACGCACACCTCCCTGCACGGCGCCACGGTCTACGCGGGCCTGGTACGTGACGAACTCGTGGCCCGGCATCTGGTGCCGAAGGGCACCGTGCGGGTGGGATGAACGCCTGGGGGCGCCTCGACCGGAACCGGGACGCCCCCAGGTCCTGACACCTCAGGCTTCGACCAGGTCGTGAAGGAAAGAAACAACAGATGCACCTGCCCCCGCCCGATGCCACCCGCAGCCCGCGCACCGGCTACACCCGCGAGCACTGGGAGGCGGCCGCCGACGCCCTGATCGCCGCGGTGGAGCCCTACGCCACCGACGATCGCGCTCTCTACCACTTTCCCGGCACCCGGGGGAGCTGGTCCGGTCGGCTCTCCGACGGACTGGAGGGGTACGCCCGCACCCTTCTGCTGGCGGCGTTCCGTCGCGACGAAACAGCCCTGGAACGTTACGCAACCGGTCTCGAGGCAGGCGTCTCCGGCGTCTGGCCCCGCATCGAGGACCGGAGCCAGCCCCTCGTGGAGGCCGCATCGATCGCCCTCGCACTGCGCCTGACGCGTCCCCTGCTCTGGGACCGCCTCGACGACGGAGTCCGACAGCGCGCGGCGGCCTGGCTCGGCGAGGCGCTGACCGCCGAACCCTGGCCGTGCAACTGGGAACTGTTCCCCGTCACGGTAGGTGGTTTCCTGGCGTCCGTCGGACATGAGCAGGAAACCTCGCGCAAGGCGATCGACCGCGGCTTGGAGCGCATCGAGGAGTGGTACGTCGGTGACGGCTGGTACTCCGACGGCCCCGGCCGCGCCTTCGACTACTACAACGGCTGGGCGATGCATCTCTACCCGGTCCTGCACGCCTGGCTGGCCGACGACCCCGACCTGCTCAGCCTCTACGGAGGCCGACTGAAAGCGCATCTCGCCGACTACGCCCGCCTGTTCGGCGGCGACGGGGCGCCCCTGCACCAGGGCCGCTCCCTCACCTACCGCTTCGCCACCACCGCACCCCTGTGGCTGGGGGCACTGACCGGCCACACCCCGTTGCTGCCCGGGGAGACCCGCCGTCTGGCGTCGGGCGCGTTGAAGTACTTCCTGGAGCGAGACGCGGTGGACGAACGCGGTTTGCTGACGCTCGGCTGGCACGGCCCCGATGCGTCGGTGCTCCAGGGCTATTCCGGACCCGCCTCCCCCTACTGGGCGAGCAAAGGCTTTCTCGGCTTGTTGCTCCCGCCGGACCACCCGGTGTGGACGGCGCGGGAGGAACCGGGACCGGCGGAACGGCAGACCGCGGTCACACCTGTGACCGGCCCCAACTGGCTGCTGCAGTCGACGAGCTCGGACGGTCTGGTCCGCTTGCACAACCACGGCAGCGAGGACGCCCGTTACGACCCGTACTACACGCGCCTCGCCTACTCCACGGTCACCCGGCCGCTCATCTCACCGCCGGACAACTCCGTCACGGTCGGGGGCGATCCGCACCGCGAAGGCATCGACCCCATCGGGGTCGGGAAGGGCTGGGCGGCCTCCCGGCACACCCTGAGCTCCGGCGCCGAGATCACCAGCCTGGTGGTGGCCGAGGGCGCGGTGGAGGTGCGGGCGCATCTGGTGGCGGGCGCGGCCCCCGGGACGGCCGTACTCGTCACGGGTTGGGCAGCGACGGAGTGCGGGAACGAGCGGGCCGACCTGGTCGGCGTGTACGGGCTGACGGGCGACTCCCGGCTTTCGGGTGTGATGGGAGACGGTCCGACGGTCTTCGTCGCGCTGGCCCGCCTGACCGCAGAGCGTGACCCCCTGCCCCTGGCCGAGCTGGTCTCCGTGGAGGTGCGCAGGGCGACGGACCGTGAGGGCCACGACGCCCATGACCTGACCGTCCATTGGTCGACCGGGTCGCCGCAGCACTTCCGCTTCGGTGTCACGGTCCCCGACGAGCGGTCCGCAACCTCGGCATGGTCGGTGGCGCCTCGGTGACGACCGTCGTGCGGTAGGTGTGAAGGGACGCCGCTGCGAGGGCGCCGTCGTGCAGTAAGAGTGACCGGACGGCGCTGCGGGGGCACCGTCGCGCAGTCGGGGCGTGAGGGGAGGGGCGCCGGCGGGCGTGGGCGGTGCCCTTCGCGGCTGCTCGCCCCGCGAGCAGGGGACCTCGTTCGTCGTACGGCGCGACCGCCGCAGCCCTGTCGCGAAGGAAATCCCCGTTGCCGTGCGTAACCGCTTCCACAAGAATCCCCCCATGACTTCTGCCTTGCGCCATGTGACGATCGACTGCTCCGACGCCTACGCCCTCGCCGGTTTCTGGTCCGAGGTGCTCGGCCAGCCTCTTCATGAGGACGACAAGCCAGGCGACGAGGAGGCGCTGATCGAGGGCGCACGACTGCTCTTCGTGACGGTCCCGGAGGCCAAGAGCCGGAAGAACCGGATCCACTTCGATCTGCAGCCGCAGGACCGTACACGGGAGGAGGAGGTCGAGCGCCTGCTGGCCCTCGGCGCCACCCTCGTCGACGACCGCCGCAAGCCTGACGGCACCGGGTGGGCGGTTCTGGCCGACCCCGAGGGCAACGAGTTCTGTGTCGAGCGCAGTGCGGGGGAGCGGGCGGCCGGGTGACATTGCGGCTGCGCCGAGACACGGCAACGGACAGCTCCGCACAGACCACTCCGCAATGACTGTCGGGTCGCGGGGGTTGTGGAGGTCGGTCGCAGGAAACGATTCGCCGTCCGCCGAACAGACACGCCGCTACGTTGAGCAGCATGCGTCCACCCAGCGCCACCCCGAGCTCCTTCTCGACCCTTCACCACGCCGAGACTCCCCTTCTCCTGCCCAATGCCTGGGACCACGCCTCTGCGGTGGCCCTGGCTGGGCAGGGCTTTCCGGCGATCGGAACGACTAGTCTCGCTGTGGCTTCGGCAGCGGGTCTGCCGGACGGAGCGGCGGCCACTCGGGACGGGACGATGAAGCTGGCGCTGCTGCTCGGGTCGCAACCGTTTCTCTTGTCGGTCGACGCTGAAAACGGTTTCAGCGAGGATCCGGATGAAGTCGGTGAGTTCGCACGTCAGCTGGCGGCAGCCGGTGCGGTCGGCATCAATCTCGAAGACGGGATGGGAGCGGTCGACCGGCACGCGGCGAAGATCACGGCTGCCAAATCCGCCGCACCCCAGCTGTTCGTCAACGCGCGAACGGACACGTACTGGCTCGGTGGACACGACGAAGCAGAGACGTTCTCCCGGCTCGACGCCTACCAACAGGCGGGCGCCGACGGTGTGTTCGTCCCCGGCCTGGCCGATGGCCGGCGGATCGCCGCGCTCGTCGCCCGGCTCGACGTTCCGCTCAACATCCTCTACTCGCCGAGCGGCCCCACCGTCTCCCACCTGGCCGACCTGGGCGTGAGCCGCATCAGCCTCGGTTCGTTTCTGTACCGGCGAGCTCTCGGCGCGGCGTTGGAGGCAATGGACGAGATCAGTCAAGGACGTCGTCCGAGCGGGCGTACGCCGACGTACGAGGAGACGTTGAGTCTCGGCGCGCCCGACGCGGCCGTCTTCTGACCGGCGTCCCTTGCCGGACTCGTCCCTCTCCCATGGCCAGTGCGGGTGACGCCATGTGCAGGGTGTCGCTCGCCATGGCTGGACCGTCCCTCGAGCGCCGCACATCCCGCGGTGCGCCGAAGCCGCCGCCGGCCTCCAGCAGGCAGTAATCGCGGAACGTGCTCGGGCTCTGGGTAACCGTTTCCCCGAACCGCCCGTCGGGGCATCCGCCGTCAGGCCGGCAACCGTTTTCCACTTTTTCGCCGCCGCGGCAGCCTCATGGCCGGAATCAGTGCCGGCGCCAGCGCCAGCCTCCACCAGGGAACGCAGGCCTCCGACGAGGCCGGGTCGGCGGACGGTGGTGTGGAAGGCGCGGGACAGGCCGCGCACCTCGATGCCGCCGATCACTCCTTCGACCTCCAGCAAGGCGCGGCCGGCCGGCAGGAGAGAGCCGGTCGGCCGCGGGAGACGTCAACACCGTGTCGGACTGTCGATCAAACGGTCAATGGATTGATCTCTTCTGTCCCCTCAGCCCCTACAGTCCTGCCTGGTCGGGGCGAGCGGGGTCGAACAGGGTCGGACGGAGCCGGTCGCGTCCGGTCGATGCGGGGCGGGCAGCGGCGTCGTAGGGCCCGATGGTCAGCCGGTGGCCGTGAAGACGAACGAGAACCGTGCGGGCGCCGCGTTCAGGAAGTACCGGGGCAGCGGGCCCGGGCCGCAGGACTGGGAGCCGAGGCCGTGCTGAGCGTGGTCGAGGTTGACCCACACCGTCTCGCCCGGGACCAGGTCGGTGCGGTGGGCGGCGGCGTCCAACTGCTCGGTGGTCCAGCGCCGCGCCGTGAACCAGAACTCGGGGTCCCCCTCGATGCGCAGCCCGCCGAGTTCGGCCCAGCGGACGTCGGCGCGGGCGCCGTTCTCCTGAGGTCGGACGTACGGCGTCTGCAGGGCGTCCACGGTCGACTGCCAGCGGCCGGCCTCGGACGCCGACCTGCTGTCGGGATAGGCCTCGCCGGGGCCGCCGCCGAACCACGTCACCCGGTCGGCCCCGGACAGCCCGAAGCGGATGCCCAGGCGGGGGAGCGGCACCGTCCAGTCGCCCTCGGGGGTCACCGAGACGGTCAGCCGCACGCGGTCGCCGTCGGACGTCCATCGGTAGGCCGTCGACAGGCCCACCTCCCAGCCGGCAGGCGCCACTCGGGTCCGCACCGTCAGGGCGTCGCCGCTGAGTTCGACCGCGTCCAGCCGGTGCCGCATCCGGTGCAGGCCCAGCTTGCGCCAGAGCAGGCCGTGGCGGACGTCCGACTGCCAGGGGGCGCCGTCGTCGTTGTCGGTGGTAGCCCGCCACACGTCCAGGCGCAGCCCGGTCACCGGTACCGGGCCGAGGGTCCGCAGCTCGCCCGTGCGGGCGTCGAAGGCGGCCGGGCCCAGGGTGACGAGCCGTTCGCCGACGACCGGTGCGACGGCCGGTGCGATGGACGGCAACGTCCTTGTTGAGACGGCCACTTGACCCCAGGCGACCACATGTCCCGCCGGCCCCCAGGCGGTGTCCTCGGCCAGGACGGCCCGGACGGTCCAGCCCGTCTCCGCACCGGCCGGGGCCCCGGCCGGCGGCTCCGGCAGCTTCACGTCGGCCGACTCGCCCGCTGCGAGCGGCGGCACCGCGAGCGGGCCGGACGCCACGGTCTCGCCGTCCGCCTGGAACGCCCAGGTGAAGTCCAGTGCCGAGAGGTCGGCGAAGTCCTGCTTGTTGCTGACGCGGACCGTGCCCGAGTCGGTCGCGTCCAGGGCGACCGGCTCGATCACCTTCTTGAACTCGACGAGACCGGGGGAGGGGGTGCGGTCGGGGAAGACCAGGCCGTCGCAGACGAAGTTGCCGTCGTGCAGTTCCTCGCCGAAGTCGCCGCCGTAGGCGTAGCCCAGCCGCGCATGCTTGACGCCGTGGTCGATCCACTCCCACACGAAAGCGCCCTGGAGCCGGTCGTGGGCCTCGAAGATCCGCTGGTAGTCGGCGAGTCCGCCGGGGCCGTTGCCCATGGCGTGCGCGTACTCGCAGAGGATGAAGGGGAGTCGACGCCGACCGAGGGCGCCGCCGTCCAGCCCCTGCCCTATCCGCTCGACCTCCTCGTGGGAGGCGTACATGCGTGAATAAACGTCTGTATCACGGCAGTTGACGTCCCCCTCGTAGTGCACGAGGCGGGAGGCGTCGCGGCCGTGGATCCACTCGGCCATCGCGGTCAGCCCGCGCCCGGTGCCGGCCTCGTTGCCCAGGGACCACATGACGATCGACGGGTGGTTCTTGTCCCTCTCGACCATGCGGGCGGCGCGGTCGAGGAGGGCGGGGGTCCAGCGGTCGTCGTCGACGGGGTTGTCCCGCCAGTCCTGTTCGACGAAGCCGTGGGTCTCCAGATCGCACTCGTCGATCACCCACAGACCGTACTCGTCACACAGGTCGAGGAAGGCCGGGTGCGGCGGGTAGTGCGAGGTGCGGACGGCGTTGACGTTGTGCCGCTTCATCAGCAGCACGTCCTCGCGCATCGTCTCCAGATCGAGGGCGCGGCCCGTCTCAGGATGCCATTCGTGCCGGTTGACGCCCTTGAAGAGGATCGGTCGGCCGTTGACCTTGATCAGCCCGTCCGCCAGTTCGACGGTGCGGAAACCGATGCGCAGGGGCACGCGTTCGCCCTCCGTCGTACAGCGTGGGCGTTTCCGCCGTCCACGGCTGCACCGACACAGTAACCGCTTCCCCGGTCGCGACATCGATGCCCAGGGCGGGCACGGTCACCCGGCCGTCGACATCGGAGTCGACGCGCAGGGCGCCCTCGCCCGTGACGTGGTCGTAGGAGGCGTGCACGAAGAAATCGAGCACGCTGCCCGCGGGACGGTGCAGCAGGGTCACGTCACGGAAGATGCCCGGCAGCCACCACTGGTCCTGGTCCTCCAGATACGAGCCCGCCGACCACTGGTGGACGCGGACCGCCAGGACGTTTCCGCTCGGCCGGAGCAGGTGCCCGACCGCGAACTCGTGCGCCAGCCGCGACCCCTTGAACTCACCGATG
Organism: Streptomyces sp. NPDC058291; assembly: GCF_042880855.1. Taxonomy (NCBI): domain Bacteria; kingdom Bacillati; phylum Actinomycetota; class Actinomycetes; order Kitasatosporales; family Streptomycetaceae; genus Streptomyces; species Streptomyces sp. NPDC058291. Next base: position 13,874 of record NZ_JBHVYK010000059.1, on the reverse strand, counting down.
TCCGTGCCGTTCAACCAGACCCGCGCGCAGGACTCGACGCCGTCGAAACGGAGGACGAAACCGCCTTCAGAAACGTCAGGCCACCCCTCGGGGAGGTCGAAGACCCTCAGGTGGTCGCCGGTCGGGTTCTCCGTCGGCACCCGGGGCGGGTCGACCGGGAAGGGGTAGAGGTGGTTGGTGTAGATCGGCGAGCCGAACGCTCCCTCGCCCTGCAGCACCCAGTGGCCGGGGACCGTGACCTCGGCCCAGTCCCCGGCGTCGTACCCCTCCGCGGCGAACGCGTCGTCCTCGGCGTCGGTCGTCGCCGAGACGCGCAGCCGCCACCGCCCGTCGAGCGACAGCGACTTCGCGTCCGAGGACGCGTACCAGGCGCGAGGCGGGAGGGCTCCGTGGCCCGGCGAGACGTTCTCGACGTAATCGACGGACGGGGTGCCACCCGCTCGGGCGGAACCGGGGGAGGGGACTCGAGCGGAACCGGGGGAGGGGGAGGTGCGCAAGGACATCGGTCTCCTAGGTCAGCCCTTGATGCCGGTCTGCGCGATCCCCTGCACCAGCCAGCGCTGGAGGAAGAGGAACACGAACACCAGGGGCAGGATGGAAAAGGCGGTCGCCATGAAGATCAGGTGGAAGACGACGGTCTGGTTGGTCATGTAGTTGGAGAGCGCGACCTGGACGGTCCACGAACCCGGGTCCTGGCCGATGACCAGCGGCCACAGGAAGGAGTTCCAGCCGTTGATGAACGTGATGGTCGCCATCGCCGCGAAGAAGTTCAGCGAGTTGGGCACCACGATGCGCCAGTACGCGCCCCAGTAACCGAGTCCGTCCACCCGCGCCGCCTCCTCCAGTTCCTTGGGGAACCCGAGGAAGTACTGCCGGAACAGAAAGCACGTGAAACCGCTGAACAGTCCCGGGACGATCAGACCCCGGTAGGTGTCCACCCAGCCGAGTGAGGACACCAGGACGAAGCTCGGGACGAAGGTGACCGCCGTGGGGACCATCAGGGTGCCCAGCACGGCGTAGAAGACCTTGTTGGCGTGCCGGTAGGGGATGCGGGCGAGGCCGTAGCCGGCGAGGGAGCACACCAGCAGGACGCCGGCCGTGTGCAGGGTGGCCACGACCGCGGAGTTCCACAGGGACTGGGCGAAGGGCACCGTCTCGTCGGAGAACAGTTCGCTGACGTTGCCCCACTGCAGGTGCGTGGGAAAGAACTTCCAGTTCTCTCCGGTGATCTCGGCGTCCGTGGACAGGGCGTTGCGGATCAGCAGGTAGAAGGGGACGAGGAAGAAGAAGCCGGCGATGCCGGTGGCGACGTAGAGGCCGGTGGAGCTCATCACCCCGCCGCCGCGCCGCTGCCGGCGCGGTTGGTCCGACGGCGGTGCGGACTCTCCCACCTCGGGCAGTGTGGTCGTCACTTGGACTCCTCCCCCCTTCCGAAGCCCAGGAACCTGCCCTGGAGCAGGGTCACGGCACAGATCAGCACGGTCAGGATGACCGCGCCCGCGCTGCCGGAGCCGTAGTCCTGGCTCTCGCCCAGGGCCTTGTAGTACAGCTCGACGAGGGGCGGACGACCCCACGTCGTCTTCGACAGCAGGTTGAAGAACTCGTCGAAGGCCTGGTACGCGGCGATCAGCAGCAAAAGGATCACCGCGGTGGACGTGGCGCGCAACTGCGGCAAGGTGATGTGACGGAATGTCTGCCATCCCGGCTTGGCGCCGTCGATGGCGGCGGCCTCGTACAGCTCACCCGGAATGTTCTGCAACGCGGCCAGAAACAGAATCATGTAGAAACCGGACTGCAGCCACAGCCGGGCCGAGACGATGACGACCCAGTACCAGGGCGGGTTCGGGTCGGCCAGCCAGGCGATGTTCTCGACCCCGAACCAGCTGAGGACCGTGTTCATCATGCCGAAGCGGACCCCGCTGAAAATGGACATCTTCCAGATCAGGGCGGCGGCCACATAGCTGCAGGCGGTCGGCAGGAAGAACACCGAACGGAAGAACGCCCGCATGAACCGCAGCCGGTTCACCAGCAGGGCCAGCCCCAGCGAGAGCGCCCAGGTGGTGGGCACGATGAACGCGGCGAAGACGGTGAAGGTGACGAGCGAGCCGACGAAGTCGTCGTTCGTCAGCATGTACGTGTAGTTCTCGAAGCCGACGAACTTGTCGGGTGTGACGGTGAAGCGGGCCTCGAAGAAGCTGAGCCAGATGCTCCACAGGATCGGGGCGTAGACGAAGATCGCCAGGCCGATGAGGAAGGGCCCGGTGAAGAGCCAGAAGTTGGCGGTGGGGCTGCCCCGCAGTCCCCGCCGCGGCTTGGCCGGTGAGGCCTTCGCCGGGGCGGGGCTCGCGAGGTCGCGCGTCTGGGTCGTCGACATGTCGTGGTCCGTCCCGCGGCCTATCCGAACAGCTTCTTGAGTTCGCGGTTGACGGCCGTGTCGGCCTTGTCCAGCGCGGCCTCCGGGTCCATGTCCTTGCGGACCGCGTTGGCGAAGACGTCCTCGAGCGAGGTGATCATGGCCTGGGTCCAGCCGATGTTGTCGAAGTGCCCGAACTCGTTGAAGAGCCTGACGCCCTCAGCGGCGTTGCCCGACTTGAGCTTGTCGGCGCTCTGGGCGATCGAGGTGCGCGGCGGGATGTGGAAGCCGAAGGAGGTGGCCCAGTCCTCCTGGTACTGCTTCTGGTCGAGCCACAGCCACTTGACGTACTCCTTGGCCGCGTCGACGTTCTTGCCCTTGGCGTTGACGAACATCGACCAGCCGCCGTTGTAGACCGACTGCTTGCCGGCGTCGACGGTCTTGGGGAACGGGAAGACGCCCCAGTCGTCGCCGAGCGCCTTCTGGATGCCCGGCATCGCCCACATGCCGCAGAACTGGATGGCGCACAGGCCCTGGTTGAGGGAGGACGGGTCCCAGGACTCGGTCGGGGCGCCGAGCAGGAGATGGCCGCTGGTGAACAGCTTGCGCATCTTCTTCAGACCCTCGATGACGCCGGGGGTGTGGTAGGCGATCTGGTTCTTGTCGTCGAGGGTGTCGGCGCCGGCCGACCAGATCATCGGGTTGATGACGTTGTGCAGGTCGTTGCCCATGTACAGGCCCTTGACCTTGCCGGTGGTGAGTTTGGCGGCGGCCTCGATCAGTTCGTCGAGCGTGGTCGGCACCTGGACCTTGGCCTTCTCCAGCATCGACTTGCGATAGAAGAAGAACTGCGGGTCGTCGATCATGCGGACGCCGTATATCTTCCCGTCCACCGTGTGCGAGGTGATGTCGGCCGGGTTGAAGTCGCTCTTGACCGGCTCGACGATGTCGGTCAGATCCGCCACCTGCCCGCTCCTGATCAACTGGATCTGCGGGTGGAACTCGAAGAGGTCGGGCGCGCTCTTGGTGAGCAACGTCGCGAAGAGCTTGCTCTCGAAGTCGGCACTCGTGATCCACTGAGTGGTCACGTCCGCCTTGTCGTAGGCCTTCGCGTACTTCTTGATCGCCTGCTCGGTGCCCGGCTCGCCGTACGCGTGGAAGAACTGCGTCAGGTTGACGCCCGAGCCCGACCCTCCGCTTCTGCCGTTGTTGCTGCCGCACGCGGCGAGCGTCCCGGCCGCGGCCATGCCGGCCGCGGCCCGGAAGAGGGATCGGCGGGACCAGTTGCTGTTGCTCATTGCCGACATGGTGACGTCCTTGTCTCGAGTACGGCTGCGGCTCGACGGCTTCGGTGCCGGGGGGCTCAAATGGCGTTGCGGTGCGGGACGTTAACCTTCGGCTAAGGCTTCGGCAAGGGGTTGGACGAAGCCTGTTCGAAGCGTTGTGTTCGGTTCGGGATGGCGAACAGAGGCGTTCGCGGCGCGAGGCGCGGGGGAAGCCGAGTGCGGCGGACGCCAAGCGTGCGGTGCGCGGGATGAGGGCCGCCGGTGTCAGGGCCGGCGGCCCTCGGTTCAAAGGGGTGACCCGCGGGCGAACCACCGCCCGCTCAGGCCCCCGTGGGCCCGACGGATCCGTCACGTCCCGCGCCGCGCTTCACCGTCGCGCCCTTCGACCCTCATGAGGGCGACGCGGCCGGCTGCTCGTGCGCTCGCCGTCCTGCGTCGTCGGACAGTCGTCCTGCGGGCGACCGTTCACGCGGACGGCGACGTACGGCTGCGCACGCCCACGGAGGCGGTGCGTCTGACGTTTCGCTGTCCGACGGACTGCAGCGCCCCCTCCAGTGCGAACGTCGCCGCGCCCAGGCAGGCCGGGTCGGTCGGAATGGGGCTGATGACGATCCGGTTGGCGGCCAGCGGCCGCTTCAGCGCGTGCCGCGCCACCGCCTCGCGCACCTCCCCCAGGAGGGGTTCGCCGAGCCGGGCGGCGACCCAGCTGCTCAGCACGACCACCTCGGGATTGAGCACGTTGATCAGGTTGGCGATGCCCGCGCCGAGGTAACGGGCGGTCTCGCGGACGACCTTGAGGGCCACCGGTTCCTTCGCGGCGACCGCGGCCGCCAGCGCGTCGATGGTGGCGGTCTGGTCGTCGGAGTGCAACAGCGGGCTGTGCGGGCTGAGTTCCCGCAGATTCTGCATGATGCCGGGGGCGCCGACGTACGCCTCCACGCACCCGTGGTTGCCGCAACGGCACAGCCGGCCGTCCAGCACGAGAGTGGTGTGCCCCCACTCCCCGGCGCTGTTGCTCACCCCCCGGTGCAGACCACCGCCGAGCACCAGGCCCGCTCCGACGCCCGTCCCGAGGTTGACCACCACGGCGTCCCCGTGTCCGCGCGCTGCCCCGAACCACAGCTCGGCGACCGCGCCGGCCCGCAGCGGGTTGTCCAAGTACAGCGGATACGCGATGTGTTCGGCCAGCAGATCGAGCAACGGCACGTCGTGCCAGTCCCAGTTGGGCGCGTACTCGGAGACGCCGGTGGCGCGATCCACCTGACCCGGCACGCTGACCCCGACGCCGAGCACCCGCGCGGCCTCGACGCCGGCCTGCGCGACCACCGAACCGGCGGCCGCGGCGACATGGCTCACCACCTGCTGCGGACGGCTCTCACCCGGCCGCATGTTCTCCTCGGCGCGCGCCAGCACGTTCAGCGCGAGATCGAACAGCTCGACGTGGACGTACGTCTCCGCGATGTCCACGCCGATCAACGCGCCCCCCGACGCGTTGACGGCCACGAGTCCCCGGGGGCGGCCGCCCGCCGAGTCCTCGAAACCGACCTCCGTGATCATGCGGAGGTCGAGCAGCTCGCCGACCAGCGTGGCGACGGTGGCGAGCGAGAGCCCCGTCGCGGCCGCGAGCTCCTGCCGGGAGGTGGGCGAAGCGGCGATGATCTGGCGCAGCACCTCGTAGCGGTTCGCGGTGCGGATGTCCCGTGACGTGCCGCGCTTCATGGAACGTGCCCCCCTCATCCCTTCCGTCCCCTGTGCACGGGGCGGGCCGGCACCGCGACGACATCGGCGCCGCGCCAGGCTATGGCGTGCCGCCCGGTTCGACAAGGGGTTAGGAAAGGGGCTTTATAAAGTAGGCGGAAGCCGTCGGACGTCAGCCGCCGAGGACGTCCCGGACGAAGACGTTGCTGAACTTGCCGACCGGATCCAGCTCCCGCGCGAGGGCGGCGAAGTCGTCGATCCGGGGGTAGCGGCCGCGGACCATGCCCGGAGCCAGCTCGAAGACCTTGCCCCAGTGAGGCCGCGGCTCGAACGGCTCCAGCGCCGCCTCCACCGCACGCACCACCGGCAGCACGACCGTCGTGTCCTCCACCCAGGTGAAGTGGAGCGCCACCGTGTCCCGCCCGTAGGAGGGGCTCAGCCACTGCTCGTCGGCCGCCACGGTCCGCACCTCGCAGATCTGCAGCACGGGGGCCACCGTCCGCCGGATGCCGTCGATCGCCTGCAGGGCCCGGACGGCATGCCGACGCGGCAACAGATACTCGCTCTGCAACTCGTTTCCGCTGCTCGGGGTGAACTCCGCCCGGAAGTGCGGCAGCCTGTCGTGCCACGGCCCCGCCACACCGAACTGCGCGGTGCAGTTGACGGCCGGCATCCCCGGCACCGGATGCAGGGCCTCCACGGCGGGCGTGGCCCACGGGAACTCGGCGAGCGGCTCGTCCGTGCGCCGCTTCAGCCACACCTGCCGGAACCCGGGCGCACCCCAGTCCGTGAACAGGCTGACGCTGTACGCCGCACCCGCGACGGTCTCGAAGTCGAGCCCTTCCAAGGGGAGTTCGGTGAAAAGGTGCTGTTCCACCTCGTAAGCGGGTTCCAGGTCGAGGGTCAGCGCGGTGACGACCCCGAGGGCGCCCAGGGACGTGACGGTCCCGTCGAACCGGCGGTCGCCGCGTCCGACGACGACGGTGGAGCCGTCGGCGGTGACGATCTCCACCTCTCGCACCGCGCCGGCCAGCGGACCGTTCGCGACTCCCGAACCGTGCGTGCCGGTCGCCACCGAGCCGGCGACCGAGATGTGCGGCAAGGACGCCATGTTCGCCAGCGCGAGCCCCCGCTCGTGCACCCGGCGCGCCAGCTCGGCGTACCGGACGCCACCGCCCACCCGCACGGTCCGGGCCGACCCGTCCACGTCGATCTCGGCCGGCAGCCCGCCCAGCGACAGCAGCACCCCGTCGCCGCCCGGGTCGGCGATCTTGTTGAACGAGTGCCCGCTGCCGAGCACACGCACCCGCGAGCTGTCCGCCACCAGCGAGCGCAGTGCGCCGAGGGAGTCCGGCCGGCGCACGTCCTTCGCGGCGAAGACGATGTTGCCGGCCCAGTTGGTAACGGTTTCCGTCATGCGACTGCTCGTCCCTCCCGAGGAGATCGAGAACCCTCGGTTCCCAGGTGGAACCTACCCTGCCCGCAACACGAGGCCCCCCGCCCCCACCTCCGCGCCGGCAGGGGCATACCGTGAGGAGTCGTACGCCTGAGCCGGGAGGAGAGTCGGATGGGCAGCCGTACCGCGCTGGTCGAGGATCTGATGGAGCGGTTTCCGCATGTTCCGCGGGAGGCCGTCATCAAGGAGGACCTGCTGCGCGGAGGCGTGGCCTTCGACGCCTCCGCCCTCAGCGACAACGAGTCGGGGGAGGTCAAGCCGAAGTCGTACTTCATCTTCTCCTTCGACCACGGCACCCTGCCCGAGCTGGGCGAGGCCGCGCTGCGCCGCCCGCCGGAGGAGATCATCCTCACTGGGGGCCCCTACGACCTGCGGCGCACGGTCGTCTCGGTCCGGGTGAACCCCACCTCGCCGTATCGCGTCGCGGCGGACGACGAGGGCCTGCTCGGCCTCTACCTCGACGGACAGCGCATCGCCGACGTCGGGGTGCCGCCGATGCCGGAGTACTACCGGCACAAGCTCTCCAACGGCAAGTCGGTCATGGAGGTGGCGCCCACCATCCAGTGGGGTTACCTGATCTACCTGACCGTCTTCCGGGTGTGTCAGTACTTCGGCGCCAAGGAGGAGTGCCAGTACTGCGACATCAACCACAACTGGCGTCAGCACAAGGCGGCCGGGCGGCCCTATACGGGCGTGAAGGACGTCGAGGAAGTCCTCGAAGCCCTGGAGATCATCGACCGCTACGACACCCAGAGGGCCTCCACCGCCTACACGCTCACCGGCGGCGCGATCACCAAGACCGTCGCCGGCCGCGACGAGGCCGACTTCTACGGCCACTATGCCAAGGCCATCGAGGAGCGTTTCCCGGGCCGCTGGATCGGCAAGGTCGTCGCCCAGGCGCTGCCCCGCGACGACGTGCAGCGCTTCAAGGACTACGGAGTGCAGATCTACCACCCGAACTACGAGGTCTGGGACCGCAGGCTGTTCGAGCTGTACTGCCCGGGCAAGGAGCGCTACGTCGGCCGCGACGAGTGGCACAAGCGGATCCTCGACTCGGCGGAGATCTTCGGCGCCCGCAACGTCATCCCGAACTTCGTCGCGGGGGTCGAGATGGCCGAGCCGTTCGGTTTCGGGTCCGTCGACGAGGCCATCGCCTCCACCACCGAGGGCCTGCGCTTCTTCATGTCGCACGGGATCACGCCCCGCTTCACCACCTGGTGCCCGGAGCCGACGACCCCGCTCGGCAAGGCCAACCCGCAGGGTGCGCCGCTGGAGTACCACATCCGGCTGCTGCAGGCCTACCGCGCGACGATGGACGAGTTCGGCCTCTCCTCGCCGCCCGGCTACGGCCCGCCCGGACCCGGCCGCGCGGTGTTCTCCGTGAGTTCCTTCATGGACAGCCTTCCGGCTCAGGACACGGCGACCGTATAGTCGCCGGAAGCTCCGGAAGTCCCCGGACGGATGGTCCTGTGGTCCTGGAAGCGGTTTCGAAGCAGGCAGTTCGGCGACGCGGCGGTTCGGCCACCCGGTAGCCCGACAGGCCGGTAGCTCGGCAAGTCGGTAGCTCGGCAACGCGGCAAGCCGGTCATCCGGCAACGCCAAGCCAGGCAGAGGGCGTCGCGCCAGGCCTTCCGGGGCGGTCTGGTGGGAAATGTTGGAGAAATCGGTTTCGAACGTGAACCCGGTTGCGAAATATGCTGTCGGCGTTGAATGTGAAGCGGTCGGCGTCCGTACTGGAGGCCGGAGTGGCGGGCGCGGCCGCCCTGCGTGTCCTGTCCTCCTGTCCTGACATGACATCTGAACAGGGCGCTTGTCAGTTGTGTTGGAAACGTGAAAAGCTCTGCCCCTGCCGCGAGGTTCCCCCCAACTCCGTCCCCGTCATGGTGAGTTGACCTCGCTTGTGGATGCAGGAGACCCATGCCCGACCTGCCGACCCCGAAGGACGCCGCCGAGGCCGCGCTGTTCTCCGAGTGCTGGGACGCCGTCCTGTCGTACGCGGACCTGTGCACGTCCGGCTCGACCGCGGCGAATCAGCTGGCCCGAGAGGCGTTCGCGCTCGGCATACGCGAAGCCCGCGCCGCCGAGGACGGCACCGCGCGAGGCGCTGGACGCCGCTCGTCCCGGCTGCCCCGGATCCCCCTGCTGCTGACCGCCGTACGCGCCACGGCGGCCGCCTGGGAGGCCCAGGGCCAGGGCCACAAACTCGACCCCGACCTGCGCCTGTGGCTGAACTCGGGGAAGGCCGCACGGTACGTCGGACCGCCCCTGAGCCGTCCCATCGCCCTGCGCGGTCTGCGTGACATGCAGGAACCGGACGCGGCCCTTCTGTGGCTGGCGGAGGTCGAGGCGCTGCCGCTGCACTCCGTCGTCCGCCGTCAGGGCCTGGACCCGGCCGCCGCAGTGGAAGAACTCAACGAAGTCCGCGGCCTGTTTCGAGACCGCTGTCACCGCAACCATCTCGACACGCCGATGGACGCGGAGTGCCGCAGCTACGTCCGGCTGCTCGACGCGGTCACCCGATCGCCCGCCGCCGACACCCCGCCGGACCTCTCCCGGCACCTCGCCACCTGCGTGGAGTGCGCGGAGGCCGCCGCCTGTCTGCGCCTGCACGGGGGCGGACTGCCCGCGGCCCTCGCCCAGGGCGTGATCGGCTGGGGCGGCCTCGCCTACCTGGAGCGGCGCCGCCGGGCCGCCGAGGTGCGCCTCGGCCCCGGACGCCCCGACACCTCCGACCCCGAGGGCGCGGCCCAACGAGCCGCCGCCAACAAGGCACGCGTGCGGCGCAACGCCCTGCTCACCGCCGCCGTCCTCGTCTCCGGGCTGGCCCTCGCCGTCTCGATGATGCCCGGCGACAGCGGGGGCGACGTCACCGCCAAGAGCGGCCCCACGGACAGCAGCCCGGTGGCCGGTCCAGGCTCCGCCGGGCCGCCCGCCTCGCCGGCCACCTCCGCCACGCCGTCCTCGTCCGGTCCGGCGCCGTCCGGCGAGGACACGCCGTCGGCCGACGGCTCCGCCCATGCGAGCAAACCCGATCCCGAGCCCCAGGGCACCTCCTCGTCCACGGCGGGCGCCGGGGGGAGCGAGAGCGAGGCGGCCTGCGAGGTCCGCTACGACCTCGTCAACCAGTGGCCGGACGGTTTCCAGGCCACCGTCACCGTCACGACCGCCGACGCCCTCGACTCCTGGCGCGTGGCCTGGTCCTTCCGGGACGGTCAGCGGGTGGACCAGATGTGGGACGCGAGCCTCGCGCAGAACGGCTCCCGCGTCACCGCGACGGCCGCCGACTACAACCGGACCGTCTCCGCGAACGGCACCCTCACCTTCGGGTTCCTCGCCTCCTGGCACAACAAGAACACGGCGCCCTACGCCTTCACCCTCAACGGGAAGACGTGCACCGCTTCTTGAGGAGGCGAAGGCTGATCGGGCCCCGGCCCCGCCCGGCGAGGCACGGCGGCCTCTCGGGGCATGGCGGCCCGCCGGCGTCGACGCGCTGGTCTGCAGGCCATGGGAACATCGGCAGGCCCGCCGACCGTGCGGCGCTGAGGCTGCCTGGTGTCGCTGAGCGCGGCTTGCTGCAACCGCAACAGGAACCGCGACGGAAACAGCAACAGGAACCGCGACGGAAACAGCAGCTCTGCAACCGGTTTCATCGCTGACGTCGTGGCGTGCTTGAGGTCGCCGCAGCCGCGGCCTCCGGCGTTGTCATCGCCAGGTGTCGGATTCAGGCGACGGCTGCGCCGAACCACTTCCCGAGCGCACGCATCAAGTCCTGCTGGTCTTCGCCCACCCAGGCGACGTGGCCATCCGGCCGCAACAGCACTGCGGGCACGTCCAGTTCATCGCTGAAGTCGACGACGTGATCCACTCGGTCCGCCCAGCCCTCCGGCGAGAGCCGGCCGGTCTGGTCGAACAGAAGGCCGTGACCGGCATGCATCCGCTCGTAGAGGCGGCCGTGCTTCAGCTTCACGTCGCGCAACCGCCGACCGAGCAGTTCGTGGCCTTCGCCGAAGTCATAACGGACGTCGACCGCCGTGATCATCCCGGTCACGTACCGGTTCACCTCCTCGAAGTCCATCAGCGTGGACAGGAGGTTCCGCAGTGCGGTCGCCCCGGGGTCGGCCCCCAACAGCGTGATCTGCGCCCGGGTGTTGTCGAGGACACGTGCGCCGACCGGGTGCCGTTCCTCGTGGTAGGTGTCCAGCAGCCCATCCGGGGCCCAGCCGTTCACCTCCGCGGCCAGCTTCCAGCCGAGGTTGAACGCGTCCTGGACGCCCAGATTGAGCCCCTGCCCCCCGGTCGGCGGGTGGATGTGCGCCGCGTCGCCCGCCAGCAGCACACGGCCCACCCGGTAGCGCTCGGCCTGCTTCGTCGCGTCGCCGAACCGGGACAACCAGCGCGGTGAATGCACGCCGAAATCGGTTTCCGCGAAGGCCCGCAACTGCTGCCTGAACTCGTCCAAGGTCGGCGTGGCCGAACGGTCCTCGGCCACGCCGTCGGCGGGTACCACCACGCGGTAGGTTCCGCCCTTGAGGGGGTTGGCGCCGAATCGAGGCTCAGTCCGGTGGACTTCTTCGACGACGGCGGCGATCTTCGCCGGTTCCTCGGTCGCCTCCATCTCGCCCAGCAGCGTCTCGACGGTGGCGGGCTGGCCGGGAAACCCGACGCCGAGCAGCTTGCGCACGTTGCTGCGGCCGCCGTCGCAGCCCACGAGGTAACGCGAGCGCAGCCGCGTGCCGTCCGCCAGCCCGACGGTCACCCCGTCCTCGTCCTGACTCAGCCCGACGACTTCGCAGCCGCGGCGGATCTCGGCGCCGAGTTCGAGGGCTCGTTCGGCGAGCAGCTTCTCGGTGACCGGCTGGGGAGTGGCAAGGCTGTAGGGGTGAGCCGTGTCCAGCCGATCCGGCCACGACGTGGCGCCACCGCCGAAGAAACCGCCTGCTTGGAATTTCCCACTGACCGCGAGGAACCTGTCGAGCAGGCCTCGTTGGTCCATGATCTCGACGCTGCGCGTGTGGAGGCCCTGGCCGCGGGACTGCCCGGTCGGCTCGGTCAACCTCTCCAACACGACCGTCCGCACTCCGGCCAGCCGCAATTCGGCCGCCAGCATCAACCCGGTCGGCCCACCGCCGACGATGACGACATCAATCATCGCAACCCCTTGTCCGTAGTTTCCTGTTTCGGCAGGGAATTCTCCGTTGCGGCGGGGGTCTTGCCGCAAGCCCCCCAATGCGCTATATGTTGAGAGTGGCAAGGAGAGGATTACCTCCTTGCCTTTTTCTGTCTCTTTTGTCGTCCACTCGGATGGACGGGTGGATGCGGGGGCGGGTCGGTGGACGGACAGCCGACACCGTCGCGACGCTTGGCGCGTTCCTGTCTTTCACGCCCTCGCTGCCTCCGCAGTCCCTGCCGGAAAATGCGTGGCAACTGGATACTGACGCCCTTATCCTGGGCGGGTCTTTGCGGGGCCGAGGAGGCCGCCGTTGTCAGCCGTACGACGAACAGGGGGTGTGACCGATGACTGTCGCCACGAGGGGCGCTGTGCGCAGCGGCCAGACGTTCGTTCACTCCACCTCCGCGGTCTCCGGCTGAACCGATTTGCCCTTCCGTTCCCTTCTGCTTCACTTACGTGAACGCTTTCACATGCGGAAGCGGATTGTTGCCGAGGCTGCCCCTGTGAAGGGTCTCCCTTGCATTCCTCTTCGTCATCGGTTTCTTCGCATCCTCTCGCCGCCTACGGCTGGGACGAGGGCTGGGAAACCGAGTTCCTTCCCTATTTCATGGAGAAGCTGCTGCCCGGCCGTGTCGTACGCGTCGACCGAGGCATGTGCGACGTCGTTACCGAGGCCGGCGTGGTCCGCGCCGACACGGAGTTCGTCGTGCCCCGCGATCCGATGAAGGTCGTGTGCACGGGGGACTGGGTCGCCCTCGACCCCGTCGGCAGCGACCCGCGATACGTGCGGACGCTCCTTCCGCGCCGTACCGCCTTCGTTCGCTCCACCTCCTCCAAGCGCTCGGAGGGCCAGATCCTCGCCGCGAACGTCGACCACGCCGTCGTCGCGATGTCCCTGGCGGTCGAACTCGACCTCGGCCGGGTCGAGCGGTTCCTGGCCCTGGCCTGGGAGTCCGGAGCCCAGCCGGTCGTCGTGCTCACCAAGGCCGACCTGGTGCCCGACCCGATCGCGTTGTCCTACCTGGTCGAGGACGTCATGGCGAGCGCACCCGGTGTGCCCGTGCTGACCGTCCGCGCACGGGAGGGCGAGGGCGTCGAGGAACTGGCTGCGCTGATCGGGCGCGGCACCTCCGTGCTGCTCGGGGCGTCCGGTGCGGGGAAGTCCACACTCGCCAACGCGCTCGTCGGCGAAGACGTGATGGACGTCCAGGCCATCCGTGACATGGACGGCAAGGGGCGGCACACCACCACCACCCGCAACCTGCTTCCGCTTCCCGGCGGCGGCGTCCTCATCGACACGCCTGGCCTGCGCGGCGTCGGCCTCTGGGACGCCGGCACAGGTGTCGGCCAAGTCTTCGCGGAGATCGAGGAGTTCGCCCGGGACTGCCGGTTCCACGACTGCGCGCACGATGCCGAGCCGGGGTGCGCCGTGCGGGCGGCCGTCGACGACGGCGAACTACCGCTGCGCAGACTGGAGAGTTACCGCAAACTCGTCCGGGAGAACCAGTGGATCGTCGCCAAGTCCGACGCCCGCATGCGGGCCGGCGTACGCCAGGACTGGAAGCGAAGGCAGGCCGAAGGCCGGGCGGCGGGGGACGCTAAAAGGGGCCGAGGGCCGTGGCGGCCTGCACCGCCTCGGTAACCGTTCGGCTAGCAGTAGTCGCTGGGTAACCGGTTGTCTTGCGGGAAACGATTTCGTAGCGCTTCCCCTTCGGTAACCGGTTTCACCTCCGACGCGACGGAATCCCGTCGCGAAGCCGCTTTCCGTTGCGTAACCGGTTTCCCAGACTGCTCGCCGGTCGCCCGCTGTGCAACACCCTCTCTGCCATCGCTGCGGACTCCGCAGCCTTCCGCGGCCTTCTGCGTCCTTCGCGGCAAGCGGGCCGTGCCCCGGCGGCACGGCCCGCTCCC
>NZ_JBHVYK010000058.1:0-52556 GCF_042880855.1 Streptomyces sp. NPDC058291 | reverse complement strand
CGTACAGGGCCCGCTCCCGCTCCACCAGCAGGGGCAGCGGCTCCGAAGCGGTGACCAGTTCGCGCAGCGGACGCCGCGCCAGGAGCGAGGTCACCTCCGGCGTCAGCGCCGCGGCGTAGCGCTCGGCCACCGGGGCCGAGTCGTCGAGCAGCCCCTTCGCCGCCTCCCGCAGCAGGGTGCGCTCCGGTCCGCGCGGCGCCCGGGCGGCCGCCCGTTCGTAGAGCCGGCCCCCTTCCTCCAGGACCAGACCGACGTCGATGCCCGCCGGGATCTTGACGTCCGCGTGCCGGCGCCAGGTGGCGATCGGGTCGCTCCAGGCCTCCACGGTGTACGTCCAGCGGCCCATGGCGTCCAGCGTGATGTCGGCGCCCCACCGGTCCGTGCCGGGGGCGAGCTCGCGCATCGGCGTCCAGGGCCCGCGGCCGCCGTCCGGGTTCTTGAGGACCACGTTGGCGCCGATGGCGTCGTGGCCCTCGCGAAACACCGTCGCGGAGATCCGCACCGTCTCCCCGATCACGGCTTTCGCCGGCCGCCGACCGCACTCCACGCGCGGTTCGACGTCCCGGACCGGGATACGGCCGATCGCCCTGGTGGACTTCACCTGTGCACCTCCGCTAGCTGAAACTGGCTTCATGGGACCCGAGCCGGTCGAACGACCCGCTGGACGCGGGGTGCTACATCTCGGCGGGCAGGCGGGGCAGGGACGACGTCACCGAGAGCCGCGTCACGCCGCTCCTGCGGGTCGTTCCCCTGCGTTCCCGCAGCCGGGACTCGGCGGTGGTCCGCAGGTACTGCTCGGCGGCGTCAGCGGCCTCCCGTGCGCAGCGCTTGCCCATCAGCACGCACAGGGTGTAACCGCAGTCCTCGAAGGCGGCCCGTGCCGAGCGGTCGCCCGGGTGCGCGAGCATGGCCCGCTCCCAGGCCCGGTACCCGCGCAGGGTTCTGGCGACTTCGGTCTTCGCTGGTTGCAGCATCGCGCAGTACACCTTTCGGGAGTTCACGAGGTACGCCGCTCACGACGAGCGGACCGGCCCTTTCCGCAGAGGTGCGAAAGCGTCCAACCTCCCGAGGCCTTCACTTATGGTGCACGGCGTATCACCCAACGTCCTGTTGGATCTTGATTGTGGTGCGCTCGTGTTGCACGAATGGCGTAGCAGCCTCACTGTGGTTGTGACTCTGAAGCGATTACCGCTCACGCTTCGTGTCGGGTACCCCCCGGCCCGTCGGGCCGAGGAGGAGTGTGAGCCTCGCCGGTGAGGAGCGAAACGACGATGAAGACCGCAGTCCCCTGCTACTACCACCTCGACGTGGACGTCTGTCCGGAACGGGTGGTTCAGGTCAGGCGCATCCTGGCCGCCCACCTGGCGTACTGGGACCTCGAGACGCTCGTCGAGCCCGTGTGCCGCGGCGTCGAGATGCTGCTGAAGGCCATCGACGAACACGCCGAGGACAAGCACACCTCGATCGAGATGTGGTGGAACGGCCAGCACCTGATCACCGCGGTCGGGGGCGACGACCGCCGGCTGCGCCCCGACCTCGACCTGCGCGCCTGCCTGGAGCGCATCGCCGCCATGAGCGACGGCTGGGGCTGCTGCGCCACCGACACCGGCAGCAAGGTCATCTGGTTCTCCCAGCGGGCCCGCGCCGGCGAGCGCGTGCCCCTGGTGCCGAGGGCGCCGTCGCCCAGCCTGCGGGAGGGGCTTCAGGTGCCCCGCGCGCTCACGATCGCCGAGGTGGCCGCCCGGGCGGACGACGAGCGGGTCCT
This sequence comes from Streptomyces sp. NPDC058291, assembly GCF_042880855.1. NCBI lineage: Bacteria > Bacillati > Actinomycetota > Actinomycetes > Kitasatosporales > Streptomycetaceae > Streptomyces > Streptomyces sp. NPDC058291. The sequence goes on along the minus strand of NZ_JBHVYK010000058.1, from coordinate 50,791 downwards.
GGAGGCCGCCCGGTGAGCTCACGCACGAGCCGCGCGCGCCACGGCGCAGGGGTGTCCGTGTGGGGCGGGCACCCCTACCCGCTGGGCGCCGACTTCGACGGACAGGGAACCAACTTCGCGCTGTTCAGCGAGGTCGCCGAACGCGTCGACCTCGTCCTCGTGGACGACGATGGCGCCGCCCGCACCGTCCAGCTGACCGAGGTGGACGGCTTCGTCTGGCACGCCTACCTGCCCGGGATCGGCCCCGGGCAGCGGTACGGCTACCGGGTGCAGGGACCGTGGAACCCGTCCGGCGGCGACCGCTGCAATCCGGCGAAGCTGCTGCTGGACCCCTACGCGCGCGCCGTCGACGGCCAGATCGACAACCACGCCGCCCTCTTCGAGCGGGCCGGCGAGCGGCCCGACCCCGCGGACAGCGCCGGCCACACCCTGCTGGGCGTGGTCACCGACCCCGCCTTCGACTGGGGCGACGACGAGCCGCCGCGCCGCCCGTACGCCGACACGGTGATCTACGAGGCGCATGTGCGGGGCCTGACCCGCACCCACCCCGACGTCCCGCCCGACCTGCGCGGCACCTACGCCGGGCTCGCCCACCCCGCGGTCACCTCGCACCTCACCTCGCTGGGCGTGACGGCGATCGAGCTGATGCCCGTGCACCAGTACGTCCAGGACGGCGTCCTGACCGACCGGGGGCTGTCCAACTACTGGGGCTACAACACCATCGGCTTCTTCGCCCCGCACAACGCCTACGCCGCCCGGGGCGCCCGCGGCGGACAGGTGAGCGAGTTCAAGGCCATGGTGAAGGCGCTGCACGCGGCCGGCCTCGAAGTGATCCTCGACGTGGTCTACAACCACACCGCCGAGGGCAACGAGATGGGCCCGACCCTCTCCTTCCGCGGCATCGACAACGCCTCCTACTACCGGCTCGTGGACGGCGACTGGGCGCACTACTACGACACCACCGGCACCGGCAACAGCCTGCTGATGCGCCACCCGCACGTCCTGCAGCTGATCATGGACTCGCTGCGGTACTGGGTGACGGAGATGCACGTCGACGGCTTCCGTTTCGACCTCGCGGCCACCCTCGCCCGGCAGTTCCACGAGGTGGACCGGCTGTCGGCGTTCTTCGACCTGATCCAGCAGGATCCGGTGATCAACCGCGTCAAACTGATCGCCGAGCCGTGGGACGTCGGCGAGGGCGGCTACCAGGTGGGCAACTTCCCGCCGCTGTGGTCGGAGTGGAACGGCCGCTACCGCGACGCCGTACGCGACTTCTGGCGCGCCGAGCCCGGTTCGCTGGGCGAGTTCGCCTCCCGGCTGACCGGCTCCTCCGACCTGTACGCGCACAGCAGGCGCCGTCCGCGCGCCAGCGTCAACTTCGTCACCGCGCACGACGGTTTCACCCTGCGCGACCTCGTGTCGTACAACGACAAGCACAATGAGGCCAACGGCGAGGACAACCAGGACGGCGAGAGCGACAACCGGTCGTGGAACTGCGGGGTCGAGGGTCCCACCGAGCGTCCCGCCGTCCTCGCGCTGCGGGCCCGCCAGCAGCGCAACCTGCTCGCCACGCTGCTGCTGTCCCAGGGCATCCCGATGCTGTCCCACGGCGACGAACTCGGCCGCACCCAGCTGGGCAACAACAACGCCTACTGCCAGGACAACGAAGTGTCCTGGATCGACTGGCGGTCGGCCGACGAGCAGCGGGAGCTGACCGATTTCTGCCGCCGCCTCGGCGCCCTGCGCGCCGCTCACCCCGTGTTGCGCCGGCGCCGCTTCTTCCGGGGCGAGACCGTCACCAGCGCGGGACAGCCGCTGCCGGACCTGGTGTGGCTGCGGCCGGACGCGGACGAGATGAGGGCCCGTGACTGGCAGCGCTCCGACGCGCACAGCGTCGGCGTGTTCCTCAACGGCGATGCCATCGCCGAACCGGATCCCCGCGGCCGGCCCGTCGTCGACGACTCGTTCCTGCTGCTGTTCAACGGTTTCTGGGAGCCGGTCGTCTTCCGGCTGCCCGACGCGCGTCACGGCGCGCGCTGGACCGTGTGCGTCGACACCGCGGAACCCGACGGCGCTCTGGACGAGAGCGAGTTCAAGGCGGACGCGGAGGTCACGTTGGAGCCCCGGAGCCTGCTGGTGCTCTCCCGGCCCCCGCTGCGCCGGCGCTGAGGCAGGCGGCGCTCGGCGCTGAGGCGGGCGGGCGCTCGGCGCTGAGGCGGGCGGGCGCTCGGCGCTGAGGCGGGCGGGCGCTCAGCGCTGGCGGTGCGACGTCACCGTGAACTGGGCGCCGTCCGGGTCCCGCAGCACGGCCTCGTGGGCGGTCTCGGCGAGCACGCTGCCGCCGTGCTTCTCCGCCGACCGGGCGCACACGGTCACGTCCGCCACGGCGAAGTGGACCTGCCAGTGCGGTCGGATGGTGGGGTCGGGCGCCGCTTCCAGCGCGCCCGACGTGATCCGCGCGACCACGTCGCCCCGGCTGCGCAGCACGACCTCGCCGGCCTCGTAGTGGACCTGGCAACCGCCGGGGCGGTCGGTCGCCCAGTCGAGGATCTCGCCGTAGAAGATGGCCGAGTCGAAGGCGTCACGGGTGTGCAGCCGGACGAACGCGGGGGCCGCCTGCCGCCAGGCCTCCCAGTTGCCGATCAGCTCGCCCTCCCAGATGCCGAAGGTCGCGCCGTCCCGGTCGGCCAGCAGGGCCGCCCGGCCCGGCGGCAGGGAGATGGGGCCCACGGCCACGGTCCCGCCGCGCTCCCGTGTCCGGGACGCCGCGTCGTCGGCGCTGGGGACGGCGAAGTAGGGCGTCCAGGCGACCGCCATCTGCCACATCGAGGCGACCGCGGCCACCCCCGCGACCGGCACGCCGCCCACCAGGGCCGTGCGGAAGTGGTCGCCGAGCGCGCCCCGCAGCCACTTCCAGCCCAGCACCGCCCGGTAGAAGTCCTGGGTGGCCTCCAGGTCACGGCTGGTCAGACTCACCCAGCAGGGGGCGCCGTACACCGAGTGCGTGGAGACCGCCGCACGGGCGCCGTGGGCGGATGTCGAATGGTGTTTCATGGCACTCGCGTTCCTGAGTCTGTCGGCCGGCGGGCGGCGGGGACGAGGGTCGCCCCCAGTGTCCGGCCGCGCCGGCCCGGGCCGCCTGGCGAGGACCGGGTGGTTCGATGGGGAGGCGGCCCGAGTACCGCGTGGGACAGGGGCGAAACGGCCCGGAGCGGCCCGGAGCGACCGGACCGTTCGGGTGACGCGGGACGTGAGCGGGGCGGTCGCCCGGCGGCGGGCGTCAGTCGCTCGCGGGCTCGGCCCCGGTCCCGCTCGCGGCCTCGGCGGTGATCTCCTCGCGCAGCCGCGCGAAACAGCCGCTCAGGAGCCGCGAGACGTGCATCTGCGAGATGCCCAGCTGTTCGGCGATCCGGCTCTGCGTCATGCCGCCGAAGAACCGCAGATACAGGATGGTCCGCTCGCGCTCCGGCAGGGCCCGCAGACAGGGCGCCACGGCCACCCGGTCCACGACGGTGTCGTAGCCGGGGTCGGCGTGGCCGAGGGCGTCCTCCAGCGCGTAGCCGTCCGTGCCGGGCAGCTCGGCCTCCAGCGACAGGGCGGTGAAGCACTCCAGCGCCTCCGCGCCGGTGCGCACCTCGTCCTCGGTGAGCTGCGCGTACGCGGCGATCTCGGCGATGGTCGGCGCTCGGCCGGGAGTGGTCTGGGACAGCTCCTTCGTCGCGTGGCGCACCCGGTTGCGCAGGTCCTGGACCCGGCGCGGCACGTGCAGCGTCCACATGTGGTCGCGGAAGTGCCGCTTGATCTCACCGGTGATCGTCGGCACCGCGTACGCCTCGAAGGCACGCCCGCGCTCGGGGTCGTAGTGGTCCACGGCCTTGACGAGTCCCAGGGCCGCCACCTGGTAAAGATCCTCCAGCGCCTCGCCGCGTCCGCGGAAACGGACGGCGATCCGCTCGGCCATGGGCAGCCAGAGCCGGACGAGTTCGTCCTTGAGCGCCTGTCGCTCGGGACCCGCGGGGAGCCCGGCGAGACGTTCGAAGGACTCGGTCGTGTCCGGGGCGTCGTCATGGGGGTGCTGCTTTGTTCGGACGATGGTACGCATCACGCGCGCCTCCCTCAGGAGGGTTGCCGATGGACGGGGGACACCGTGGGAACCGCTCGACCGGAGGGATTCGGGCACACCCGGGGCCGCCCGATCAGCGGGTCCGACGGACGTGCCTCCTCTCCGAAGCACTTACCTGCTGATGCCCGGAGCAGGGCGTATCGAAACAGTTTCTCCAGATATATCTCGTATCGTCCCTTGACCCGCTCTTGGACCGATCACCTCTCAGCCGGCTCGCCCACGCCTTCGGCGACACGAAGGCCGTCGACGGGCTCGACCTGACCGTCCGGGAAGGCGAGGTGTTCGGCCTGTGAGGACCCAACGGAACGGGCGAGACCACCGCCGTCCGGTGCATCACCACGCTGCTGCTGCCGGTCGCCGTCGGCATGGTGCGCGTCTTCGGCCACCACGCCGCCGGGGACCGCATGGCCGTACGACGGCTGCTCGGCTACGCCCCCCAGCAGCTGTCCGCCGACTCCGGGCTCACCGGCCGCGAGAACGTCTCGCGGTTCGCCCGCGTCTTCGACGTGCCGCGGCGCGAGCGCGCCGAACGCGTCGCCCAGGCCCTGGACGCCCTCGGCCTCACCGACGCCGCCGGCCGACCGGCCGGCACCTGCTCCGGCGGGATGGTCCGCCGGCTCGAGCTGACCCAGGCCCTGGTCAGCGCGCCCCGGGGTGCTCGCCGTGACCGCCGAGCTCGGGGTCACCGCCGGCCTCCTCGCTCCTGGGCCGACTGGCCCGCTGACGCGTCCCGGAGACGTGATGTGCGGCACCCCCCGGACGAGCCCTTTCGGCGTCCGCTCGCCGATTGTGCCTGCGCACGGCTTGATCAGCGATCAAACGGGATGAACACCCTGGCCACCGCTCATTCTGCTCATTTGACAGTGAGATCGGCACACGGATAGGAAGCAGCCGGTAGAAGTCGAGAGGTGGACTGTGCACGAGCCGAACGTGGTCGGGGACTGGCTGGAGTACGACGAGTACGCCGGTCTGCGGGTCCGCGTCCACCGACTGGAACAGAGCGAGCCGCCGCGGGGGCGTGACGACGCGGCGGAGGGGCTGACCTATTTCTGTCTGCGGGTGACCGTGGAGAACCGGGGCGGCCTGCACTCCACGATCCATCTGGAGGACGGTCAGATCGACGTGCGGCTCGGCCCCGACGGGGAGAGCGCGTTCATCGACTGGCGCAACTCGCAGTTCATCGAGGGCTTCGACGTCTATCCGCTGCGCCGGGCGACCGCCGTGCTGTACGCGGCGGGCCCCGAGGCCTGCCTCGGCCAGGTGGACGTCCAGATCCAGTTGCGCGTCGACGACGACTGGGCCGACCGCCGGCTGTGGACCGGCGGCATCGGACTGCACGAGGGCTCCGGCGGCGCCCAGACCGGCGCGGGACGCGACGACAGCCTGGCCCGCCAGGTGAGCAACTTCCTGCGCGACCAGGCCGAAGAGGGCACCGCCTGACGGATTTGGCGCCCTTCGGGAGCGCGTGCGGTCAGTGCGGGATGCCGTCGATGATCTCGCGCGCGCCCTGCCGCAGCAGCGCCACCGCCACCGACGTGCCGAGCGTCGCCGGGTCGAGCCGCCCCGCCCACTCGTGGGCGTTGAGCCGCGTCTTGCCGTCCGGGGTGAACACGCAGGCGCGCAGGGACAGTTCGCCGCTGCGGTCCACCCGCGCGTAGCCCGCGATCGGGCTGTTGCAGTGGCCCTGGAGCACGTGCAGGAACATGCGCTCCGCCGAGGCCTCCCGGTGGGTCGCCGGATCGCCGAGCCCGCTGACCGCGTCGATGAGCTCGCCGTCGCCCTCGCGGCACTGCAGGGCGAGGATGCCCGCGCCGATCGGCGGCATCATCGTCTCCGGGGACAACACCTCGCTGATCACGTCCCGCCGGTCGATGCGCTCCAGCCCGGACACCGCGAGCAGCAGCGCGTCGGCCTCGCCCGCCGCGAGCTTCTCCAGCCGCCGGTTGGCGTTGCCGCGGAACGGCACGCACCGCAGCTGGGGGTGGGTCGCGGCGAGTTGGGCGATCCGGCGCACCGAGGAGGTGCCGATGCGCGTCCCGGCCGGCAACTCGTCCAGAGTGCTGCCACCCGGGTGGACGAGGGCGTCGCGGACGTCGTCGCGCCGCAGGAACGCGGCGAACACCGTGCCCGCGGGCAGCGGCCGGTCTGCGGGGACGTCCTTGACGCAGTGCACCGCGAGGTCGGCGTCGCCGGCCAGCAGCGCCGCGTCGACCTCCTTGGTGAACGCGCCCTTCCCCTCGACCAGGGACAGATCGCCCATCCACTTGTCGCCGGTCGTCCGCACGGGGACGACCTCGGTGCGCACGCCGGGGTGCAGAGCGGCCAACTCCGTGCGTACCCGCTCCACTTGGGCCAGAGCCATGGGCGAGTCGCGGGAGACGATGCGGATGAGTTCCGGAACGGACATGCGGGACACGATAGACCCTCGTGACCCACGCCCCGCGCCGCTCACGGGTTTCGGCCACCGTTCGGCGGTTCAGGTGTCCAGTCGCATGCTGAAGCGCCGCTTGTCCGCTCCGAGAGCGCCGCGCCGGGCGTAGAAGCGGATCGCGCCCTCGTTCCAGACGGGGGTCTGCCACTGCACCTCGGCCAGCCCCAGACGCCGGGCCCGGTCCACCACCGCGTCCATCAGCAGGGCGCCCAGACCCAGGCCGCGATGGTCCGGGGCGAGGAACAGGCAGTCCATATGGAGATATTGGAGGCCCTCCCAGGTGGAGAGCGCCGGGGAACAGGTGGCGTAGCCGACGACCTCGCCCTCGGGCAGTTCGGCGACCAGGCACCCGAGCCGGGGTTCGGGCGCCTCGAACAGGAGCACGGCCAGGCGCTCGGCGAGGTCGGGCACGGGCGGTTCCACGCTCGTAGCGCGCGTGCTGCGCGGCCAGTTCCGCGACGCGCGGCAGGTCGGACCGCTCGGCGGGCCGCACCCGGCCGGCGCTCACCGGACCTCGCCCCCGGCCGCGTGGACACCCCGGACCGCGTCGGCCGGGTCGCGGGGACCGGCCGTGCGGACGACGCGCGGGCGAGGGGCCCCGGCGAGGGGATCCGGCGCCTTCTCCCTTGTCATGGACGGGAGTTCTCGAAGAAGATCCATCCGGTCATCATGCCCCGCGGACGGCCCCGGACGCCGGTCCGGGGCCGAACCCCGCGGCGGGCCTGCGCGGCCGGTCCGCCGGGGACGCCTACGCGTTGGGGTCGAAGGGAATCCCGGAGGGCTTCGCCGACGACAGGTTCCCGGCGAAACTGGCGTCCTTCAGACCGAAGTTGGCGCTGCCGAAGTCGTACGCGCTCAGCTTGTCCCGCAGTCCCGGGGCGTAGCCGTTCCAGCCGACCAGCGGGGGGTACTGCCAGGTGTGCTTGGCGTTCTCCGGCGGCTCGTCGTTGGAGTTGGCGATCCGGAAGCAGTGCGTACGGATGCCGTCCTTGTGGTACACCGCCTTCGCGTGGGTGCCCTCGAAGCGGACCGTGGACGCGGCGTGCACGGTGAACGAGCCGTGGTTGGACGTGGAGACGTACTGGACCTGGCCGTTCTGCACCCAGACCACGACGTGCTCCCAGTCGTTGCGGTGCCCGCCGATGCCGCTGCCCGCCACCGCCTGGTCCTTCTCGAAGTACAGGCTGTACATGTACGCGCACCAGCCGTTGTTGCACTTGTAGCGCGAGTAGCTGTTGGTGTTGTCGAGGTCCGAGGCGTCGTGGCAGTTGCCGTTGAGCGCCCCGCTGGGCTTCAGGCCGCCGTTGACCGTGCCGTCGGGGCCGATGGCGGGCGTGGAGTAGCACCCGTCCGTGTCGTAGTCGAACGCGGGCTGGTACGTCAGCTCCGCGGCCTCCGCGTTCTGCGGAAGCGCCTGGGGAGGAGCGGCGAAGGCGACCGAAGGGACGGCGACGACCAGCGCGGCGGCGCCGACGAGACCGGTGAGCCACCTCCTGCGGTGGACCTTGAACTGGGCTGAGGACACGGGGAGTTCTCCTCGGGCGCGGGCGCAGCCGAACGGCTGTGGGGGAAAAGGGAGTTCAGCTTCCACGCTTTTCCCTCCCGCGCCAAGGGGTCGCAGGCGTATCGGTGGTGAAGGACTGGCCAACACAAGGTCGCCGCGACCCGTCTCAGGCGGAAGTGTCCGGAACGTCGGCCGCCGACTCCTCGGGCCTCAGGTCGGGCCGCAGCCGCAGCCAGGACGGCTGGCGCAGCAGCCCCGCCCTGGTGCGGGTGCTGTAGCGGACCTCGCCGACCAGCCGGGGCGTCACCCAGCGCGCGCCCGCCGACCGCGGCACGGCGTCGAAGGGGCACACCTGCGTCGCGTCGGCCCGCAGCAGCGCCGCGAGTTCGGTCCGTTCGGCCTCGCTCCAGCCGGTGCCCACGCTGCCGACGTAGCGCAGTCCCGTCGTGGCGCGCTGCCCGACGAGGACGGCGCCGGGCAGCCCGGTCAGCCGCCCCTTGCCGGGCAGCCAGCCGCCCACCAGGACGTCCGCGACCCGCATGTTGCGGATCTTGATCCAGGCCCGCGAGCGCACGCCGGGCTCGTACGCCGAGTCCAGCCGCTTGCACACCAGGCCCTCCAGTCCGTGCGCACGGGTCGCCTCCAGGGCCTCGCGCCCGTGACCCACCAGGGCGCCGGGCGTCGACCAGAACGGCCCCTCCAGGCCCAGCTCCTCCAGCCGGGCCCGGCGCCGGGTGTAGGGCAGCGCGAGCAGGGAGCGTCCGGCCAGGTGCATCACGTCGAACAGGACGAGGTGCACCGGCGCCGTCGCGGCCAGCCGTGCCGCCTTGCCCGGCGCCTGGACCAGCCCCATGCGCGACTGCAGCAACTGGAAGTCGGCCCGGCCCTGCGCGTCCAGGGCGAGCACCTCCCCGTCCAGCACCGCCGGCGTGCCGCCGAGCGTGCCGCCCAGCGGCCGAAGCTCCGGGTAGGCGGCGGTGATGTCCTCGCCCGAGCGGGCCCGCAGGGTGACGGCCCCGTCCCCGGCGAGATACACCACGGCGCGCTGCCCGTCCTGCTTGGTCTCGTAGGCCCAGCGCGCGTCCTGGGCCACGGGCGGGAGGGAGCCGGGGGTGGCGAGCATGGGCGCGACGAGCGGGAGGGACATGGGTGAGGTGTCGACGCGCGGGCCCGCCGCCACGCGCGCGGCGCGCTCCTTTCCCCTGAACGGCGGCCACGGGCAGCTCACCGACGCGGGCAGCGCCGCCGTCGACCGCATCCGGGAGGCGGGCGCCAGGGGCATGCGGCCGGCGCTGTCCGACTGGGCCCCGGAGGACCTGCGCCCGCTCGCCACGCTCTTCCACCGCATGGTGGACGGCTTCCTCGCCTGTGCCGTCGAGGACGACGGCGAGCGGCAGGCCGCGGTCCCCGGCGTCTGACGTCCGCGTCCCGGGCGCGCCTCAGCAGCGCAGGTAGCCGCCGGTCCACTCGTCCTCGTCGAGCGTGTGCGCGTCGACCACGAAGCAGTCCGGCTCGTCGGCGAACCCCGGCAGGAGGCGTGCGCGGCGCATGCGCTCCTCGGCCCTCTCGGGCGTGGAGTAGACCCCGAGCAGCTTGACGTCGTCGCCGTCCTGCTCGTCGAGGTGGACCGTCTCCCCGTCGCGGTGCAGGGCCGCCCCGTTCTCGCCGGCCTCGTTGTGGTGCGCGACATGCCACAGCAGATGGACGATCATCGCCGCAGACTATCCGGGCCCGGCAACCGTGGCCACGCAGGGGCGAGTTGGACGTCGCTTCCGTCCCGGGACCCCGCCGGGCCACCCGGCTCTACCCTCCAGTAATGTCGGGCGCCAGCTCATCTGAGGAGGAACCGTGCCCCGGTCCGAACGCTCACCCCTGCTGCTGGCGGGCCTGCTGGCCGCAGCGGGCGCGGCCCACTTCGCCGTGCCGCGCCCGTTCGACGCGATCGTCCCGCGCGCGCTGCCCGGCTCGCCCAGGGCCTGGACGTACGCCGGCGGCGCCGCGGAACTGGCGCTGGCCGCTGGGGTGGCCCTGCCCCGGACCCGGAAGACGGCCGCCCTGGCCGCCGCCGCCCTCTTCGTCGGCGTCTTCCCGGCGAACGTCAAGATGGCGTGGGACTGGCGTCACCGTCCCGCCCCGCTCAGGGCCGCCGCCATCGGCCGTCTCCCCCTGCAGGCGCCTCTCGTGCTGTGGGCGCGCGCCGTCGCCGCGAGCGCCGGCGCTCCGCTGACCGCGGAGGCACGGGCATGAGCAAGGCTCTGGAGGTCGGCGACCTCGTCGAGGACTTCGCCCTGCCGGACGAGACGGGAGCCGTCCGCAGCCTGACCGATCTGCTCGCCGACGGGCCGGTGGTCCTCTTCTTCTACCCCGCCGCGCTCACCCCGGGCTGCACCGCGGAGGCCTGCCACTTCCGCGACCTGGCCGCGGAGTTCGCCGCCGTCGGCGCGCGGCCCGTCGGCATCAGCGGAGACTCCGTCGACCGCCAGCAGGAGTTCGCCGGCCGGCACACGCTCGGCATGCCGCTGCTGTCCGACGAGGACGGCTCGGTGCGCGAGCGGTTCGGCGTGAAGCGCGGCTTCTCCCTGGCCCCCACCAAGCGGGTCACCTTCGTCATCGGGCGCGACCGCACGGTCCTGGAGGTCGTGCGCAGCGAACTGCGCATGAACACCCACGCCGACCGCGCTCTGGACGTGCTGCGCGCCCAGCGTCCCTGAGGGTCGCGGACGGCCGGAGCGGGCGGCCCACCGCCCGCGCACACCTCCGGGCCCCTCGCCCCGACCGGCCGTCGCGGTTGATGCGCCGGGGCAAAGGGACCATTCTGGACGGCATGGAGCATGTCGTCGCTGCGGCGGTCATCGATGCGCAGGGCATCGTGACGGGCTGGAGCGAGGGGGCCCGTGTGCTGACCGGCCACCCGGCCGAGGAGGCCGTGGGCCGCAGGGCGACCGGCCTGCTCGCCGAGCCGCTGTCACGGCGCGCGGACGGCGAGTGGACCGGCCCCGTCGTGGTGCGCCACCGTGACGGCCACCCCATGACCCTGACCGTGACGGCCTGCCCCGTGCTGGGTCCCGACGGCCGGCCCGCCGGGTACGCGCTGAGCGCCGGGCTGCCCGCCTCCTTTGAGCCGACCCTGGCCGGGCGGGCCTTCCAGCAGGCGTCCATGTCGATGTCCGTCTTCGACACCCAGCAGCGCTACCTGCGGCTGAACGAGGTCGCGTGCAAGGTCATGGGCGTCTCCGAGGACGTCCTGCTCGGCCGCCGCTTCCCGGACACCGTCGAGGAGGCCGCGCACAGCCGGGGCTTCGACTGGCACCTCCGCCAGGTCGCGCAGACCGGCCGCCCGATCCGCTACGAGAGTTTCACCGGCGCCCCCTCCCTCAACCGCGAGCACGCCTGGACCACCGAGATGTGGCCCGTGCGGGACGCGTCCGGCGAGGTCGCCGGGGTCGCCCTGGCCGCGTTCGACAGCACCGAGCAGTACCTGGCCCGCCAGCGGCTCGTCCTGCTGAACGAGGCCGCGGCCTCCATCGGGACCACCCTCGACGTGGTGCGCACGGCCGAGGAAGTGGTCGAGCTCCTCGTCCCGAGGTTCGCCGACTTCGTCAGCGTCGACCTGCTGGACTGGGTGCTGGGCGCCGACGAGCCGCCCCCGGGCCCGGGCGGCGAGGTCGTGCTGCGCCGGGTCGCCCACGGCTCCGCGCACGAGGGCACCCCCGAGGCGGCCGTCCGCCTCGGCGAGACCGACGTCCATCCGCCCTTCAGCCCGCCCGCCCGCGCCCTGCGGGAGAGGCGCGCCGTGCGCATCCAGGCGGGCGAGCCCGAGTTCATGCGCTGGCTCGCCGAACGCAACGCGCGCGCTCCCGACGGCCGCCGCTTCCGCAGCGGGGTCCATTCGGTGCTCTCGGTGCCCCTGCGGGCTCGCGGCACCACCCTGGGCGTCCTGGTCGGCGTCCGCATCGCCCACCCCGACGCCTACGAGGCCGACGACGCCGTCTTCGCCGAGGAGCTGGCCAGCAGGGCCGCCGTCTGCATCGACAACGCCCGCCGCTTCGCCCGCGAGCGCACCACCGCCCTCGCCCTGCAGAACAGCCTGCTGCCGCGGGGCCTGTCCGGACAGGCCGCCGTCGAGGTGGCCCACCGCTACCTGCCCAGCGGCTCCACGGCGGGCGTCGGCGGCGACTGGTTCGACGTCATCCCGCTCTCCGGCAGCAGGGTCGCCCTCGTCGTCGGCGACGTCGTCGGACACGGCATCCCCTCCTCGGCGACCATGGGGCGCCTGTGCATGGCCGTGCGCACCCTCGCCGACGTGGACCTCCCGCCCGACGAGCTCCTCACCCACCTCGACGACCTCGTCACCCACCTGGCGGCCTACGACGAGGGCGGCGACGACGCCGCCGAACTCGGCGCCACCTGCCTCTACGCCGTCTACGACCCCGTCGGCCGCCGCCTGACGGCCGCCGCCGCGGGCCACCCGGCACCGGTCCTCGTCCTGCCCGACGGCACGGCGCGACCGATCGCCATGACCCCCGGCCCCCCGCTCGGCGTCGGAGGACTGCCCTTCGAGGCCGTAGAGCTGGAACTGCCCGAGGAGTCGGTCCTCGCCCTCTACACGGACGGTCTGGTCGAGGACCGCGACCGCGACGTCGACCGTGCCACCGGGGAACTGTGCAGCGCCCTCACCGCGCCCGCCGCCTCACTCGACGCCCTCTGCGACAGCGTCCTCAAGGCGGTCCTGCCGGAGGAGCCCGGCGACGACGTCGCTCTGCTGCTGGCCCGCACCCGGGCCCTGGGCGCGGACCGGGTCGCCACCTGGGACGTCGCCCCCGACCCCGCGCTGGTGGCCGCCACCCGGCAGGCGGCCATCGAGCAGCTCGCCGCGTGGGGCATGGCGGAGGCCGCGTTCGTGACCGAACTCGTCGTCAGCGAACTCGTCACCAACGCCATCCGCTACGGCGCGCCGCCCATCCAGCTGCGCCTGATCCGCGACCGGACCCTCATCTGCGAGGTCTCCGACGGCAGCTCCACCTCCCCGCACCTGCGCCGCGCCCACGCCTTCGACGAGGGCGGGCGCGGACTGCTGCTCGTCGCGCAGCTCACCCAGCGCTGGGGGAGCCGGCAGACGAGCCGCGGAAAGACGATCTGGGCGGAGCAGTCGCTGGACCCCGAGTGACCAAGGAGGCGGGGGTCTCCTCGTAGCCGCGGTGCCGGCCGGGCGGCTTCGTGGTCAGCACGATGTCCTCGCGCGCCACCCCGGCGCGGGTCACGCCCCGGCCGACCCCGGTCTCGTCGCGGTAGTCGGTCGCCGTGTCGACGAGCCGGAAGCCCAGGCCGAGCGCCCCGGCCACCGCCTCCTCGGCCTCCGCGTCGTCCATCGGCCAGGTGCCCAGCCCCACGGCGGGGAGCTTCGTGCCGTCGTTCAGCGAGTGCTGCGGGATGTCGATCACGATGAAGCCTTCCCTCGGCTGTGTCGTCCCCCCGGCCTCGGGGAAGAGGAGGCCGTCGACCGAACGGACACCCGGGGCGACGGCGGGAAAGGAGGCGGGGGGGATGAGGGGGATGTCGCGAGGCCGCCGGATCGCTGTCACGATCTTCCCGGTGCCGTGACCCACGACCACCACGAACGCAGACGAGCGGAGAGCCCATGACGACGGACAACCGGCCGGCCGGCCTCGACGACGCGGCGGTTGACGAGGCCGCGCGGGCGGCCGGAGTGCGGGTGCAGCCGGCGGCCGGGCACATCGGCGCCGAGATCGACGGCGTCGACCTGGCCGCCGGCCTCGACGACGCCCAGGTCGAGGCGATCAAGGGGGCGGTACGCCGCTGGAAGGTGGTGTTCTTCCGCGGGCAGCGTCTCGACCACGCCGGACATGTGGCGTTCGCGCGGCGGTTCGGCGAACCCGTCGTGCTGCGCAGGCGCGGCGGCGCCTCGCCGCCCGACTTCCCCGAGATCGAGACGACGGCCGACCGGCTCGAACTGGGCGAGAAGTTCGGCATGGAGCACGAGGAGTGGCTGCGGCGGCGCCGGCACACCCTGCTGCGCGGCTGGCACTGCGACCACGGCGCCCGCGTCGACCCGCCGGCCGCGACGATCCTGCGCGCCGAGACCGTGCCGCCCTACGGAGGCGACACGACCTGGTCCAACCTGGCCGCCGCCTACGCCGGACTGTCCGCGCCGGTAAGGGAGTTCGTGTCGGGGCTGCGCGCCGAGCACCGGCTCGGCGTCGGCTATCAGCCCCGCCCCGGGGACGACGCCTACGTCCGCCACCTCCTCGACCGCCAGGTCGCCTCGGTGCATCCGCTGGTGCGGGTCCACCCCGAGACGGGCGAGCGCGTGCTGTACGTCAACGGCTACTACGTCGAGCAGATCACCGATCTCTCGCGGGCCGAGAGCCGGGCGATCCTGGACATGCTGCTCGACGAGGCGACCCGCGCCGAGTACACGGTCCGCTTCCGCTGGGAACCCGGCAGCGTGGCCTTCTGGGACAACCGCGCCACCATCCATCTCGCGCCGGGCGACACCGCACACCTGGGCTTCCCGCGCACCATGCACCGGGTGATGCTCGCCGGCGAGGTCCCCGTCGGGGTGGACGGCAGGCCGTCCGAGGCGGTGACGGGAACCGAGCCGGGCCGCTGGTGAGGGGCCTCAGACCTCCGCGCCGGGCCGCCATCCCAGCGCCGGGCCGAGCTTCGTCGCCATGTCGGTGAGGATCTGCACGTAGTCCTCGTGTGCGAAGGTGAACGGCAGGGCGAAGGCCACCTCGTCGATCTCGCGGAACGCGACGTGGGCGTGCAGGCGCTCGGCGATCTCGTCCGAGGAGCCGACCAGGTCCGGGGCGAAGAGGAGCCGGGCCGGGCCCTGCGGGGAGGTCGTGCGGGGCAGCCGCCCGGCCGCGAACTCCTCGTACCGCGCGCGCTGTCGAGGCGAGGCGGAGTCCGTGGGGATGACCACGAGTCCCTGGGAGACGCGCGCCGCCTCGCCGTCGGGGTGCGCGGCCCGGAAGGCGCGGACGTGGGAGAGCTGGATCTCGGCGAAGTCCCTCGTGTCGTCCGGCCCCTCGGCCTTGACGACGCTGCTGGTGAGGAAGTTCATGCCGTGTTCCCCGGCCCACCGCGCCGACCTCGGGCTGCCGCCGCCGTACCACAGCCGGCGGCCCAGGCCGGGGGAGTGCGGCTGGACCCGGTCGGAGAACACCTCGAAACCCTCGACCCCGCTGAAGTCGGTGGCGGCCTCGCCCCGCACGAGGTCCAGCAGCCGCCGCACCCGCTCGTAGCCGAAGTCCTCGGCGTCGGCCGTGTCCGGGTACAGGGCCTCCTTGACCTGGTCGTAGTGCATGGGCAGGCCGACGCTGACCCCCGGGTTGAGCCGGCCCCCCGACAGGACGTCGACCGTCGCCAGGTCCTCCGCGAGGCGCAGGGGGTTCTCCCAGCCGAGCGGGATGACGGCGGTGCCGAGCTCGATGCGGCGGGTGCGCTGCGAGGCCGCCGCCAGGACGGCGACCGGTGAGGAGATGCCGTACTGCAGGTGCCGGTGGCGCACCCAGGCGCTGTCGAAGCCGAGTCGCTCGCCCAGTTCGATGATCTCCAGGGTGGTCTCGTGGCCCGGCCCCGGGTCTTCCCCGTCGAACAGCCCGATGGTGAGGAAGCCCAGTCTGCGCAGGGGGCGTGAGGTCGGGGGCACAGCTCCTCCGTCGTTCTCGGTGTGCACGGTCGTACCGTGGTCCTGACCGCATGATCCCAGGCGGGTCAGCCCAACGGGATGACGACCTCGTCCTCGACCGGTGGGTTGAGCTCCTGAGCGAGGTTGCCGGTCGCCGCGTGGCAGCGCAGCCGGATCGACTCCGGCGAGACGTCCAGGCGCAGGAAGCACTTGAAGAACGGCGGGCTGTAGGTGGCCGAGCCGGGCGAGAACAGCTGGGTGTAGATCTTGCGCACGGGCAGCCGGAACCGCTTGCGTCGCTCCGGGCGGCCGCCGGCGCCCAGCAGGGAGGCGATCAGCCGGATCCGTCGCGTCACCCGCACCCGCGGGCCCGGCGTACGGGTGGGCGCGATGCCCAGCCGCTCGGCGACGACCGCCTGGGCCTCCTCCTCGGTGAGGGCGAAGAACCGCCGTAGCCGCAGCCGGCGCCCGTAGAGCCGGCTGTAGAAGGCCAGCGAGTCGCCGCGCAGCGGATAGCAGCGGAAGTCGCCTTCCGTGACGCCGGCGACGGACACCCGGGGGATGGTGTGCGTGGCGTGCATGAAGGCGCCCCCGCCGCCCGCGACGACGTACTGCAGGGTGCGGCCGTCCGGGAGCCGCACCGGGTAGCGCTGGTAGTTGTGGATGTCGCCGCCTATCGCCGCCACGTAGTGGTGTGCGGGCGCGGTGACGATCTCGTCGACGGTGCCGCCGCCCTCGGTGGGGCACGGACGGCGTTCTCCGTCGACGTACAGGGGAGAGCCGGTGATCAGGATCTTCGGGCGCGGGCACCGGGACACCTCGCGCAGCCATGCGCCCTGTTCGGCGTCCAGGACGCCCAGCAGCCCGGTGTCGATGCCGATGATCCGGACGGGACCGGCGTCGATCGCCCAGTACGGGCCCGGCTGGACGGCCTGTTGGCCGGGGTTGCCGCGCAACTCCCGTGCGCGCTCCAGGCCTTGGCCGTCCTCGGGACGCGGCCGGTGCCACAGCAGCGAACGCAGCCAGGCGCGGGTCAGGGGGCGCGGCGCGGGCTCGGCGGGCAGGGGCGCGGCATCGTCGCAGAAGACCCGCATGAACGCGCCGAGGTCCTCGTACCAGTCGTGGTTGCCGGGTATCGCGTAGATCGGGGCGGGGTAGTCGCGGTACGGGCGGAAGAACTTGACCCCGTAGTCGTCGGCGCTGCCGACCGGATAGATGACGTCACTGGCCAGGACGGCGAAGGACGTGCCCTGACCGACCCTCAGGAAACCTGGCACCACGGCGTACTGGGGGTCGTCGCCCTCGCCCGTGTCGCCGATGACCATGAAGGAGAACTCGTCGGGGTCGGTGCGCCGGATCACCTTGTCGTCCGGTGCGCCGGCCGACGCCCGCCGCGCGACCAGGCGGCCGCGGGTGCGGCCCGTCGGGTCGCCGAACCAGGAGGCGAGCACTCCGTTGCGGGCGGCCCACAGCAGCCGGGGGTTCAGCCACGAGATCTTCTCGACCCTGCCCGGCATGAGCTGTCGGTACGCGCCTCGGTCGGCGTCGCCCCAGCCGGCGCCGGCGGCGGTATCGCGTGAGGAGTCAGACACCGGTGAACCGTAGCAATGACCCACCGTGCGGCCGGAGTCGGGTGACCGGCGAGGGCGCCGTGCGCGGCGAGCGCCGTCGCCGCGGTGTCCGGGTGCGCACCGGACAGCGAACGCACAGGTCGTTCACAGCCTGACCGGGGGCGGCGGCGTCGAGGGCGTCCGGCACCGAGGGATAACCCTTGAAGCGCCCCGGTCAGGCTGACATGCCACCGACAAGCCTGTCATTCTCCCACCGACTGCCGTACACCTGCGGCACGTCGCCCCCACCTGTTCACGGTCCCGCACCGCTCAGCTCGTCCCGGACAGCACACCCGTCTGCCCGGTCTGTCACCGGCCGATCCCACCGGCCGCCGCAGTAGGAGAACGAGTGAGACCCAACCCCCGCAAGCGGACCGCGGTCGGAGCAGCCCTGCTCTCCACCGCCGCCCTCCTGGCCCTCGGAGTCCAGTCGATTCCGGCGACCGCGGCCCCCGCGGCCCCCCACCCCGCACCCCTGCGCACCGGCGCCCTGCCCGCCGGCCTCACGCCCGCCCAGCACGCGACGTTGATCAGGGGCGCCGAGGCGAAGACGGCTCAGACGGCGCAGACCCTGGGCCTCGGCGCCCAGGAGAAGCTGGTCGTCAAGGACGTCGTGAAGGACAACGACGGCACCGTGCACACGCGTTACGAGCGCACCTACGCCGGGCTGCCCGTCCTCGGCGGCGACCTCGTCGTGCACACGCCCCCGGCCTCCCTGGCCGCGGGCACCGTGAGCACGACCTTCAACAACAACCGTCGTACCGTCTCGGTCCCGTCCACGACCGCCGCGTACAGCCAGGCGGCCGCCCGGACCAAGGCCCTCGCGGCCGCCAGGGCCCTCGACGCGAAGGACCCGGCCGCCCGCAGCGCCCGCAAGGTGGTCTGGGCCGGCTCGGGCGCCCCCAAGCTGGCCTGGGAGACCGTGGTCAGCGGTCTGCAGGACGACGGCACGCCGAGCAGACTGCACGTCGTCACCGACGCCACCACCGGCGCCGAGCTGTCCCGGTACGAGGGCGTGGAGACCGGCACCGGCAACACCCAGTACAGCGGCTCGGTCAGCCTGTCCACCACGCTGTCGGGGTCGACGTACCAGCTGTACGACACCACGCGCGGCGGTCACAAGACGTACAGCCTCAACAACGGCACCTCCGGTACCGGGACCCTGATGACGGACTCGGACGACGTGTGGGGCACCGGCTCCGGCTCCAACACCCAGACGGCCGGCGCGGACGCCGCCTACGGCGCCCAGGCCACCTGGGACTTCTACAAGAACACGTTCGGCCGCAGCGGCATCAAGAACGACGGCGTCGCCGCCTACTCGCGCGTCCACTACAGCACGGCGTACGTCAACGCGTTCTGGGACGACGACTGCTTCTGCATGACGTACGGCGACGGCACCGGCAGCACGCACGCGCTGACCTCGCTGGACGTGGCCGGCCACGAGATGAGCCACGGCGTCACGTCCAACACGGCGGGCCTGAACTACACCGGTGAGTCCGGCGGTCTGAACGAGGCCACCTCCGACATCTTCGGCACCGGCGTGGAGTTCTCCGCCAACAACTCCTCCGACGCGGGCGACTACCTCATCGGCGAGAAGATCGACATCAACGGCGACGGCACCCCGCTGCGCTACATGGACAAGCCCAGCAAGGACGGCGGCTCCGCCGACAGCTGGTACTCCGGCGTCGGAAACCTCGACGTGCACTACTCCTCGGGCCCGGCGAACCACATGTTCTACCTGCTCTCCGAGGGCAGCGGCAGCAAGACCATCAACGGCGTCACCTACAACAGCCCCACCTCCGACGGCGTCGCCGTCGCGGGCATCGGCCGGGCCGCCGCGCTGCAGATCTGGTACAAGGCGCTGACGACGTACATGACGTCCAGCACCGACTACGCGGGCGCGCGCACCGCCGCGCTCAACGCCGCCGCCGCGCTGTACGGCTCCGGCTCCGCCCAGTACGCCGGCGTGGGCAACGCGTTCGCCGGGATCAACGTCGGCAGCCACATCACGGTCCCGTCGACGGGCGTCTCGGTCACCAACCCGGGCAGCCGGACCGCCACGGTCGGCACCGCGGTGAGCCTGCAGATCTCGGCGAGCAGCACGAACAGCGGCGCCCTGACCTACGCGGCGACTGGTCTGCCCGCCGGCCTGTCGATCAACTCCTCCACCGGTCTGATCTCCGGGACTCCGACCACGGCCGGCTCGTCCAGCACCACCGTGACGGTGACCGACTCGACCGGCGCGACCGGCACCGCGGCCTTCACCTGGACGGTCAACGCATCCGGCGGCGGCTCCTGCACGGCCACACAGCTCCTGGGCAACGCGGGCTTCGAGTCGGGCAGCACCGTCTGGACCGCCTCCAGCGGTGTCATCACCAACTCCAGTGGCGAGGCGGCCCGCACCGGCTCCTACAAGGCGTGGCTCGACGGCTACGGCTCGACCCACACCGAAACGCTCTCGCAGTCGGTGGCGGTCCCGAGCGGCTGCACCAACACCACGTTCACCTTCTACCTGCACGTCGACACGGCCGAGACCACCAGCAGCTCCCAGTACGACAAGCTGACGGTCACCGCCGGTTCGACGACGCTGGCCACGTACTCCAACCTGAACGCGGCCTCCGGCTACGTGCAGAAGTCCTTCAGTCTCGGGTCCTTCGCGGGCTCGACCGTGACGCTGAAGTTCTCCGGCGTCGAGGACTCCTCGCTGCAGACCAGCTTCGTGGTGGACGACACCGCCGTCACCACCGGCTGATCCGCACCGCCCGACGACGTCCCGCACACGGGCTCTCTCCGTGTGCGGGACGTCGCCGTGTGCGCTCAGCTCAACGGGTCGAGCGTCAGGTACGCCTGGCGCGGGGATCCGTCGTGCACGAGCGACTCCTGGTGTCCGACGTCGTCGAAGGCGAAGGCGTAGGCCTTCCCGTCGGCCATCTGCGCGTGGATCTTGCGGGCGTAGTGGTTGGTCACCGCGTCCTCGTAGAAGCCGGCCGTCGTGGTGTCCGGCTGGGCCGGGTTCACCAGCAGGGTGGAGCGGTTGAAGCCCGCGCACAGGGTCCGGGAGATCGGCCCGCGCACGGTGTCGTTGGGGGCGTCCAGCAGTCGGTGACAGCCGAAGACGCTGGAGGCGTCAGGCTTCTGGAAGCTGGTGACCACCGCTCCGGAGGCGTTGGTGAAGTTCATGACCCCGCCCGAGACCCGGCCGTAGTACTTCGTGCCCGGCTGGTCGGCGAACGGCGTCACGGTCAGCGTCGTCGTCGTGTACTTCTGCCACACGCGGTTGACGTAGTCGTCCATGACGCCGGCCGGGAGCGCCCCGGTCTCCACTCCGTACAGGGGGGAGAGTGCGCGCAGCACGGTGCCGTCGGACCGGGTCTGGATCAGGTTCGCCCAGCCGCCGGGCTGGCCGCGCAGGGCGTCGAAGAAGCCGCTGTAGCCGCCTGGCCTGAGGTGCCCGGTGCTGACGGTGGCGCCGTCGGAGCGCTGCACCCCGACCGCGTACGGCGCGGAGAACATGTCGACCTGCGTGCTGTTGAGCCACAGCCCCGAGTCGTCGAGCGTGTACTCCGACCAGTTGAAGAGGATGTTGCGGTTGGGGTCGCTCGGGTTCTGCACGGCGGGCTGCACCAGCCCGCCGGTGGTCAGCCGGAAGTCGAGTTTCCGACCGTAGGAGAAGTAGATCCGGCCGGAGAACTCGGGCACCCGGATCGTGGTCGACTGCCCGGCGGCTGGGCCGGTGATCGACGCGTCCGGCGCCGGCGTGGGCGGGTTGCCGCCGGCGGGCCAGGCGTGGAAGCCGCCGTTGGCGTCCGCCCAGCCCTGGCGGCCGGACGACAGCTGGGTGCCGAGGTTGTACACGTAGACGGGTTCGCCGCGGCCCGAACTGTTGGTGATCTTCAGCGGGACGGTGTCCGGGACGGCGGCCCGGGCGGTCGTCGGTGGACCGAGGGTGAGCAGTGCGCCGACGAGCGCGCCTGCGCCCAGCAGTCTGAAGGTGATCCTGGTGAGCACTCTCCACCTCCGTGCGGGTAGGCCTGTGGGGTTGGTCCGTACCATCGTGAGAGCGCTCTCAAAGTCGCATCGGGGGGTGCTCATGTCAACAATTTCAACGAAAGCGACGTCAAGGCCGTCGAGGGACGTCGAGGGACGTCGAGGGACGTCAAGGGCCGTCGAGGGACGTCGAGGAGCGTCGAGGAGCGTCGAGGAGCGTCGAGGGACGTCGAGGAGCGTCGAGGAGCGTCGAGGGACGTCGAGGAGCGTCGAGGAACGTGGAGGAAGAAGGACGCCCGCGGCCTCTCCGGCCACGGGCGTCCCGGTCGTCGGCCGACCCGCTCAGAAGGTCCGCTTCAGCAGCTCCAGCAGTGCCGCCCAGTGCCGCTCGGAAGCCGCCTCGTCGTACGCGGACGTGTCGGCCTGCGTGTAACCGTGCGGGGCGCCGGAGTAGACCTCGCAGGTGTGCCGGACGCCGGCCGCGGTGAGCGCCTCCTCGAAGCGTTCGATCTGCTCGGGCGGCAGCCCCGGGTCGTCGTCGGCGTGGCCGAAGTAGACCTCGGCCGTGATGTGCTCGGCGGCCAGGTGAGGGCTGTCCGGCGCGTCGGTCACCAGACGGCTGCCGTGGAAACCGGCCGCAGCCGCGACCCGGTCCGGATGGGCCCCGGCGGTCGGCAGGACGAGCCGGGCGCCCATGCAGTAGCCGGTCACCGCGACCGGACCGTCCGCGACCAGCGCGTGCTCCTCCAGCCACCGCAGATACGCGGCGGCGTCCCGGACGATCAGTTCGGGCGTGAGGGCCAGCACGAGCGGGTACAGCCTCTCGAAGATCTCCGGCCGCGCGGCCGGGTCGATGAAGTCGGGCAACTCCATGACGGGCGCGCGTCCGTGGCGGTAGAACAGGTTGGGAACCAGCACCGCGTAGCCGGCCGCGGCGAGCCGGTCGGCCATCGCCCGCAGTTGCGGACGCAGTCCGAAGGCGTCCTGGTAGAGCAGTACGCCCGGGCGGGGCGCGCCGTCGCCGGGATGCGCCAGATAGGCGTCGGCGACGCCGTCCTCGGTGGGGATGTCCACTGCTGTTCCCTGTACGGAGGTCATGGGGGAGCTCCTAAGCACGGTGCATGGCGACGAGCGAACGTTCGGCCCGGCCGGGCCGGGCAGCGCCCATCGTTGCATGCGCCATTGATCTCCTCTCGACGACCCCGGCGCGGGCGGCGCTACTCGAACCGTGAGGTGTCGCCCGCCCCGTGCCGCACGATCTGCGCCTCGCCCTCGGAGAAGTCGATCACCGTCGTCGGCTCGGTTCCGCAGTCCCCGGAGTCGAGCACGCCGTCCACCACGTGGTCCAGCGTGTCCTTGATCTCCCAGCCCTGGGTCATCGGCTCCTCCTCGCCGGGCAGCAGCAGCGTGCTGGACAGCAGCGGTTCGCCGAGCTCGGCCAGCAGGGCCTGGGTGACGGCATGGTCCGGGATGCGCACGCCCACCGTCTTCTTCTTCGGGTGCTGGAGCATGCGCGGCACCTCCTTCGTCGCCGGGAGGATGAAGGTGTAACTGCCGGGCGTCGACGCCTTGATCGCCCGGAACACGTCCTTGTCGACCCGGACGAACTGGCCGAGCTGCGCGAAGTCCTGGCAGACCAGGGTGAAATGGTGCCGGTCGTCGAGATTGCGGATCGACCGGATCCGGTCGATGCCGTCCTTGCTGCCGAGCCGGCAGCCGAGGGCGTAGCAGGAATCCGTCGGATACGCGATCAGCGCGCCCGCCCGGATGGCGGCCGCGACCTGGGAGATGGTGCGCGGCTGGGGGTTGTCGGGGTGCACGTCGTAGTACTTCGCCATTGCCTGAGCTTATGCCGTGCCGAGGGGCGCGACCGCGCCGGACCGCCCCGCGGCGCCCTTCCGGAGCCTCGACCACGTGGCCGGGGGCTCGCGGCCCGCCTCCCCGCGCCGCACCGGGAGCCTCGACGCCGACGGCCTGGATCTTGTGCGGCGGTGCGAGTGCCCGGACCGCCGCGGCCGGCGACGCCGAGCCCGCCACGGAGGCGTCGACCGCCCACGCGCCGGGCGTGCGCGCGCCGACCGTCCGTGGAAAACGTCCGCAGCGGCGAACCGGTCCTCGAACGCCGACCCCTCGCGTCCGGCGGCGACCGCTGCGAGGCGGTCCTCGCCGATCCGGCGGCTCGGGGAACCGCGGGGGGCACGACCAGGACGCGGGCCGGTCACCTCTCCGTGTGCGCTCAGCCGCGCAGCCGGACCGGGATCTCCTGCCAGCCGCTCGCGATGAACGAGGGCACCTGCCGCAGCTCCCCGTCCCCGGTGTCCAGCCGCAGGCCGGGGAACCGGTCGAACAGCGCGGGCAGCGCCGTCAGAGCCTCCATGCGGGCCAGCGGCGCTCCGATGCACCGGTGCACGCCGATCCCGAAGGCCAGATGGTCCTCCGCGCCGCGGGCCGCGTCGAACTCCTCCGCGTCCGGCCCGTAATGGGCCGGGTCCGCGTTCGCGGCCGCGTAGGTCGTGATGATGGCGTCGCCGGCCGGGATCGTCACGTCGCCGATCGTGAGGTCGCTGACGGCGAAGCGCAGCGGCAGCGTGGCGATCGACGGGTACAGCCGCAGCGTCTCGTCCACGACGGCGTCCCAGCCGATCTCGCCCCGGCGCACCGCCGCCAGCTGCTCGGGCCGGCGCAGCAGCGCAACCGCCGCGTTCCCGACGAGGTTCACGGTCGTCTCGAAGCCGGCTCCGATGACCAGCAGCAGCGTGTAGAGCAGCTCCTCGTCGCTGAGCCGGTCGCCCTCCTCGTCGCGCACCCGGATCAGCTCGGTCGTCAGGTCGTCGCCGGGCTGCTCGCTCTTGACCGCGATGAGCGAGCCCAGCACCGTGCCGATCTGCTCCTGCACGAACGCGGCGTGCTCCGGACTCGGGTCCGAGGTGTCCATGATCGCCGCGATGAGCCGGCCGGTGGCCGGCCTCAACTCCTCGGGTACGCCGAAGAGTTCGCAGATGATCCGCATCGGCAGCGGGTGCGCGAACGCGGCCTTGAGATCCACCGCCTCCTCGTCACCGCCCTGGTCGAGGGCGTCGAGCAGCTCCGTGGTGATGGCCTCCACCCGCTCGCGCAGCGCCTCGGTGCGCCGGTGCGTGAAGCTCGGCGCCACCAGCTTGCGCAGCCGCGCGTGGTCGGCGCCGTAGGTCGAGAGCATGTTGATCACGCCGACCCAGCCCAGTATCCAGCCCCAGGAGGGATGGGCGGCCAGCTCAGGCCAGTGCCGCCAGTGCCGTCGCGGGTCCTTGCTGACCTGCGGGTCCAGGATCAGCGCCTTGAGGGTGTCGTAGCCGGTGGGAGCCCAGGCCGGAATGCCGCCGGGCAGTTCGACGGGCACGATCGGGCCGAGGGCGCGCAGCCGGGCGCTCTCGGCGTGCACATCCGCGCCGAACGGGTCGAGGGCGATGCGGTCGGTCACGGTCACGTACGGACTCCTTGTGAGGGGGAGGAGGCGCCGGAGGCGATGGCGGGGGAACGGGGGCTGAAACGGACGGGCAGCGCGCTCAGCGAACGGTGGAACGGGCCCGGCCGCCAGGCCAGCTGATCGCGCGGCACCACGGGCTCCAGGTCGGGGAGCCACAGGGTGAGTTGCTCGATCGCCTCGGTGACGAGCAGCAGGGTGTGCTGCTTGACCGGACAGGCGTGCGCCCCGGCGCCCCAGGACAGGTGGGAGGCGTCGTTGGGATGCCGGCCGGCGGCGTCCTCCCGCTCGGCGAACCGCCCCAGCGCCCCGTACGACACCACGACCGGCACCGCCTCGCGCAGCCACACCCCGTGGAACGAGACGGGCCTGCGGACGTAGTAGACGCCGTAGTTCGCCAACGGCGTCTCGTGGTGCAGCACCTCCACCACCGCGTCCATGACCGGACGGGCGCCGCTGGTGAGCGTGGAGTAGTAGGCCGGGTTGCCCAGGATCCTGGACAGCGTGTTCGACAGGAGATTGGCGGTCGGCTCGTACCCGGCGCCGAGGGTGAGGAACACCTGCCAGGTGACCTCCTCGCGGGTCAGCCCGGCCGGATGGTCCAGCAGATGGCTGGGGAGGTCGTCGCCTCGCCGGCCGGCCTTGGCCGCGATGAGCTCCAGCACGTACTGGGCGAACTGCGCCTCCCCCTCGGCGGCCTGCGCCCCGCCCTCCATCATCTTGCCCAGGCCCTCGTTGAGCCGCTCGCCCTGGCTGTCGGGCAGCCCGAACAGGTCGTTGAGCACCAGCGCGATCAGCGGCCGCGCGAAGTCCCCGACCAGGTCGGCCTCGCCGCGCGGACCGATGCGTTCGGCCAGCAGCCGCACCGCCCGGTGCACGCGCCCGCGCAGGTCGTGCGGCTCCACCAGGTCGAAGACGTCGATGAGGGTCGTCCGGTAGCGCACATGCTCCGCGCCGTCGGCGAACAGGGCGTTGGGCCGCCACCGCATCATGCCCAGCACCGGCGAGTCGGCGGGCACGGTGGCCTCCCAGGCCCGCGGGTCGTGCGAGAACGTCTCCTGGTCGTGCAGCACGTCCAGCGCCGCCCGCCGGTCGGTGACCACGTAGGCGGGCACCCCGGGCGCCAACTCGGCCCAGCCGACGACCCCCTGGGAGCGCAGCGCGGCGTAGTAGCGGTGCGGATCCGAGGCGAAGCCGTCCTCCCACAGCCGCACCGGCGCGGTCCGGGCGAAGTCCCGCCGGTCGGCGGGAAAGGCGCTCACCGGGCCTCCGCCGGGAAGCGTCCGACGAGATGGTCGACCAGGGCGAGCAACGCGTCCACGGAGGAGTTCGCGTCACGCGCGTCGCAGGTCACCATCGGCGTCCCCGGCTCCAGGTCCAGCGCCCGCCGCAGCCGGTCCTCGCCGTGGTGCCGCGGCGCGTCGGGGAAGGCGTTGAAGGCCACCGCGTACGGCAGTCCGCTCTCCTCCACCAGCCCCAGCACGTCGAACGAGGCGTCGAGCCGGCGGCTGTCGACCAGGACGAGCGCCCCCAGCGCCCCGTAGGCGATGTCGTCCCACAGCGCCCGGAAGCGCTCCTGTCCGGGTGTGCCGAACAGGTACAGCACGACGTCGCCGGGCAGGCTGATGCGGCCGAAGTCGATGGCGACGGTGGTCGTGGACTTGTCCCGCACCCCGGCCAGGTCGTCCACCCGCGCGGACTCCTCGGACAGGGGTTCCTCGGTGTGCAGCGGGCGGATCTCGGACACCGAGTCGATGAGCGTCGTCTTGCCCACCCCGAACGGCCCCGCGACCAGGATCTTCACCAGGTCGCGGGCGGTGTCGGGCAGGTGCACGGCGCCGGTCGCGCCGGCGCTACGGGCGGAGCTTGAGGGCGCGCAGGCCATCGGCCACTCTTTTCAGCAGGTCGGGGTCGAACCGTTGGGCGGGTGGGATCGGGGCGCGGGCGAGGACCAGGTCCCGGTCGACGAGATCGGCCGCCAGCACCCGCACCGCGGACACCGGCAGCCGGAGCAGCGCCGCCGCCTCCACCACGGCGAGCGATCCGCCCTCCAGGGAGTCCAGCAGGGCGAGTTCGGCGGCGGTGAGGCCCGCGGGCGGCGGCTCGCCGCTGCGGGCGAGCACCGACAGCCGCTCCAGGTGGGGGCGGCTGGGCCGGGCCACGCCGCCGGTCGACAGGTACGCGGGAACCAGGGGACGGCCGGCCGGGCGGCCGGTCATGCCGGAGCGTTGTCGTCGGCTCCCCGGGGCGCGGCCGCCATGGCCTTCTCGCCCAGTCGCGCCACCTGCGAGTGCACCCGGTGCGCCAGCAGGTCCAGCCGGGTCTCCGCGTCGCCGTACGCGGCCACGCAGGTGCCGTGGTCGGTCGGCACGATGAGCACGTACCCGTGGTCGGACTCGATCACGATCTGCCGTACCTCGGCGCGGTCCCGGTCGGCGAACGCGGCCGCCGCCGTACGGCAGGCGCCCTGCACGGTGCTGGTGATGGCGGCCACCCGCTCGGCCGAGGGCTGGGACAGGGCGTCGGTGTACCCCGTCACCAGCCCGTCCCGGGTCAGCATGACGGCGGCCAGCACGTGCGGCACCTGCAGGATCGGCTCCAGCACCCATGCCGTGTCGCCCGTGTTGCGGCTGGTCATCGGGCCGCGCCCCCTTCGTCGTCGTCGATCTGGTCGGTGTCGTCGGCTGCGGTGTCCGGGTGGGCGCTCGCGCCGGGTCTTCCGGCCGCGGCGCGAGCCGCCGCGGTGCCGGACTGCAGCGCGCCGAGCGCGGCCGCGGCCTCCTCCGGGCGGCGGGCGGGAGCGTGCGTCGGCGTCGGAGCCGGCGCGGCGGTCTTGCTGCGGCGCCGGCGCTGCGGCAGCCCGTCGGCGTCCGGCGGTTCCTGGTGCCCCGGCGGCGCCTCCGGGCCGGCGGCCTCCGTTCCGTAGGCGTGGGCCGCGGTGGGAGCGGGTGCGGTGGGAGCGGGTGCCGGGCGGTCGGGGGCGGGGCGGTCGGGGGCGGCCCGGCGCGTGGTGCGCGGAGCGCTCGCGGCCGGCGGCCGGTCGGCCGGGTCGAGGCGGCTGAGGAGGTGGCTGTCGACCCGCAGCACCGCGCGCACCCCGCCGTAGGGGGAGATCGAGGAGACGTCGACGCTCAGGTCGAACTGCCTGGTCAGACGGCCGATCGCGGCCAGGCCCATACGCGGCGGGTCGCCGAGGTCGGTCAGCAGGATGGGATCGTCGCCGGCCACCAGCCGCTGAGCGCGGTCCCGTTCGTCGCGCGTCATGCCGAGGCCCGCGTCGTCGACGGTGACGCACACCCCGTGATGGACGTGCTCCAGGCCGACGACGACGTCGGTGTCCGGGGCCGAGTGGCGCAGCGCGTTGTCGAGCAGCTCGGCGACGATGACGGCCACCGGCTCGACGGCGTGCGAGACCAGGGCCGTTCCGGGTTCGAGGTGGTTGTGGACCCGGACCCGGTGGTAGCCGGCGAGCCGGGCCTGGCCGCCGGTCACCGCGTCCACCAGGTGCGACTCCTCGCGCGCGAGACCGACCCAGGCGCCGCACACCACGGCCGCGACCTGGGCGCGGCGCAGCGACTGCTCGTTCTCGTGGTCGAGCCGGAACAGGGTCTGTGCCAACTCCGGTTCGTCGTAGCGCTGTTGAAGGCCGCGCAGGCCGTCCTGCAGTCGGTACAGGGCCGCCTGGATCTCGCGGACGGCGCCCCGCATGCCGGCCTGCGCCGCGGCGTCGACCCGGGTGCGCTGGGCGGCGGCCTCGGACTGCAGCGCCAGCACCACGTTCTCCAGGGCGATACCCAGCGGGGTGCCCGCGGTGAGCGGCTGGAGGGGTCCCGGCACGGGCAGGTGCGGATGGGCCACCTGGCGGGCGGCGGCGGGCACGCGCTGCGTCGCCAGATGCTCGACCTCGGCGGTGAACGCCCGTGCGGTGCCGTCGAGTCGGGTGCGCAGCGCGGTGATCTCCGCCAGCTGCCGGGTCTGCCGCCGCCGCGCTCGCAGCAGCCCGCCGCCCAGGGCGAACGCGGACAGGGCGCCGGCGGCCAGGGCGCCGGCCACGAGGTCCGGTAGTTCGATCATGGATGTGGTTCCAGGGAGGTCGGCGGCGTCGCGGGGGCGTGGGCAGGGGTGGTCCGGCGGGCTCGGACCGGGCACTCGCAGCACAGTACACACCGTCATCGATCGATCCCGCACGGTGGAGCGGAACTTCGCTCCGAAAGTGCCCGGTATCTGTTCACTTCTGCGTCGAGTGTCGGAATTGCCTTTCGCCGCAAGCGAATTGGACGACCGTGCGGACGCGATGGGACGGGCGGACCGGTCGGGGGCGCGCGGCCGACGACGGCCGACGACGGCCGACGACGGCCGACGACGGCCGAAGTGGAGGGCCGGGGCGCCGGCCCGGCGCCCGGAGGGGCGAGGCCTCCGAACGGGGCCGGGCCCGCCCGCATCGGTGAGCCCGCGATGTCCGCGCGTACCACCGGCGTGACCGGCGCGTTGCCCCGGCATGGACCGCGCTTCTCCCGCTCCGCCCCGTGACGACTGCCCCTCCGGCCTCCTGCACGCCCGGTGGGCCGGCCGGCCCGGATGCCGCGTGCCGGTCTACGCCCGGCTCGTCGCGCAGTGGCGCGCCCGTGGCCGCAGCGTGCCGGCCCGCCCGGACGTGCCGTGGCTGCTCCCGGCCGCGCCGTCGCGATGTTCCGGATCCGCCGAGGGCGACGGCCCGCGCCCCTGACGGATCACACCCCGACCACCGGCCACAGCACGGCCAGCGTGCCGGCCCGCCCGGACGTGCCGTGGCTGCCCCCGGCCGCGCCGTCGCGATGTTCCGGATCCGCCGAGGGCGACGGCCGCGCCCCCGACGGATCACACCCCGACCACCGGCGACAGCACGGCCAGCGTGCCGTTGGCCTGTCTCAGCGCCAGTTCCAGCGTCCCGGGCGCGTGCAGGGCGCCCGTCCCGTCCGGCGGCACCAGCCACTCCACGAACCGGGCGGCCCGGTAGGGGGGAGGCACCGCCACCCAGGAACCCCGGCTTGCGCGCCGCAGCCCGGCCCCGATCCACCGGCTGCCGGGGTCGGGCGGGAGGAAGAAGCCCACCCGGTGCGCGGCGGTGTCGACGAGCGTCGGCCCCGGCATGGGGCGCGAGGCCTGCCACAGCAGGTCCAGGGTGAGCAGCCCGAGCCGGTCGGGCACGCTGAGCACGTCCCAGTAGCGGCCCGCCTCCAGCAACGCCACCCCGTCGCCCTGGTCCCACTCCCGCTTGCACAGGCGTGGGTCCGTCGCGGCGGCGGCTAGCCACTCCACGCCGCGCATCCACATCGCATCGCTCATGTCGGCTCCGTGTGACGTCCGCCGGTGGCCGCTTGCCGACCGGGCATATGCATGCTGGTAGATATCTGCGGGTGGCGGAAGGGGTGGCGAACCGTGGCGTTTCGGTCTGTTCCGTTCGAGGCTCGCATCCCTGTTCGGCACCGCTCACGGCCCGTCGGCGGGCGGTGCGGCCGGGAGGGCGGAGGATGCCCGGCCCAGCGGTCAACACCCCGAGGTGGCGGACCTGTTCCGCAAGGCGCGGGTGGACAGCCGCAAGGGCGCCGAACCCGGCGACAAGCTGCTGCGCGCCCGTCTCGACGGCGGCTGACCGCAGCGGCCGGAACGTCGGCGCCGCCTCGCGCGATGCGAGACGGCGTGGACGCGCTGTTCCTGTCAGTGCGGTCCCGCGCCGCGCTGCGGCACCGGCAGCGCGGGCTCGGCCTGGCGCAGTTCGGCCAGCAACTCGTTCTGCCCCGCGAGGAGTTCGGTGAGGATGCGACGGGCGGCGCGCAGCAGTTCGGCCACGTCACCGCCCGCCAGCGCATAGCTGACCGTCGAGCCCTCCCGGATCGAGACGACGATCCCGGAGCGTCGCAGCACCGCCAACTGCTGGGACAGACTGGAGGGTTCGATCTCGATCTCGGCCAGCAGGTCCCGCACGGCGACGGGACCGCCCTGCAGCAGTTCGAGGACCCGGATGCGCACCGGGTGCCCGAGCATGCGGAAGAACTCGGCCTTGGCCTGGTAGAGGGGAACCTGCATGGTCAATGGCTCGCTCCCTGCCGCGTTCGGTGCGTGGTCCTGGCCGGCGCGGCGGCCCGCCCCGCCGGCCGTACGCCGCCGCGCACCTGCTGCGTCCCGATCCTGACGGCTGCCGGCTCCGCACACCCGTGTGATGCGCTGATCTGGATGTGTCGAGATGAAGAAATCTTCATGTCAAGGGCGTGCGAAGTCCCGGTCCGCCCGGCCGTCTACACCTCGAGTTCGGCCTCGATCCGCTTGAGCTGGTGGCGGGCCATGGCCAGGTTGGACCGGCCCCGGTCGAGCACCAGGTAGATGAACAGCCCGCTGCCGGTGCGGCCCTTGAGCAGCCGGATGAGGTGGTACTGCGTCGCGAGCGTGATCAGGATGTCCTCGATCTCCCCCTTCAGGCCCAGGTGTTCCATGGTGCGGACCTTGGCGCGGATCACATCGGTGTTGCCGGCCGCGGCGACGTTCAGGTCGAGGTCCTTGCCGCCGCCGAGCGTGCCGAGTGCCATACCGCTGGTGTAGTCCACGACGGCGACCCCCAGCGCCCCCTCCACCGCGGTCATCGTCTCCTTCATCGAGATCTCCACATTCGCCACGACGCTGCTCCCGCCGGTTGCACGGGCCCGGTCTCCTCCGGCCCCGCTGGTCCCCCCGACCGTACGGAGGCCGTCCCCCGGGAGGGTGACGTGCTCCGGGACTGGAGCAAGGAACTCCGGAACGCGGAGATCTCCGACTGCTTGTGATCGCGGAGGGGCGGAATCTGAGCAGATGGCGGAGCGAGGACCGCGGCCGGCGGGGCGCCGCGCGGCACGCCTACCGGACGAGCCTCCAGTCCTGCGAACCGTCCGTGAGCGCGTTCTGCAGGGTCAGCTGCGCGTCGGCGGCCGCGCCGGTCAGATACAGGCTCGTGTTCTTGACGGCCTGGAGCCGGTAGAACCCGTCGGCGGTCCGCATCAGGTTCCAGCTTCCCGTGGCGCTGTCGTCGACCCACTGGCCGATCCTCTGGCCCGCGGTGGCGCTGCCGGTCCAGATGGCCGCCGCCCGGCCGCCCGACTTGTTCAACAGGGTCACTCCG
Source organism: Streptomyces sp. NPDC058291 (assembly GCF_042880855.1). Classification (NCBI taxonomy): domain Bacteria; kingdom Bacillati; phylum Actinomycetota; class Actinomycetes; order Kitasatosporales; family Streptomycetaceae; genus Streptomyces; species Streptomyces sp. NPDC058291. Next base: position 18,890 of record NZ_JBHVYK010000058.1, on the reverse strand, counting down.
CCGTTCGGCTCGGTCGTCACGTGCCAGAACTGGGTGTCCGCGATCGCCGCCGCGCCGGAGTCCTCCAGCACCACGTCGGGCACGTCCGCGTTGCCGAGGTCCGCGTCGTTGGTCCGGTTGCCGGTGCCGATCACCTGATCGGTCCTGCGGTTCACCAGCCGGTAGTAGGCGCCGGCCGAGTCGCCGAGGTCGACCTCGGCGTGGGCGATCGTGGACGTCCCCTGATTGTCGAGGATCGCGATCCGTCCGGTCCCGTCGACGTACTGCAGGTCGCGGCTGTACGCGGCGGGCGAGGTGGTCCGGTACTCCTTCCACACGCCGTCGCCGCGGCCGCTGTCGTCGACCCAGACGTCCCCGCTGCCGGCCGCGTTGTAGACCAGACGGCCGTCGGGCAGCGCGATGATCACCGGACTGCCGCCGGTGGCGAGCGGCCGGGACCCGGCGACGACCGGCAGCGAGGTGACGGCCATGCCCGTGGCGGAGCCCCGGAAGAACGTCAGCGGGTCGTCCGCGAGCAGGTACCTGGTGCTGGCGCCCCCGCCCCAGTACTCGAAGGTGAGCAGCCACCGTCCGTCCGTCGTCCGTACGACGTTCGTCATGCCCGGCCTGCCGCCGCCGATCTCCTTCTTCCCGCCGCCCATGTCCTGGACCGAGCCGGCGACGTCGACGACGGGCGCGCTCCAGTCCTCGCTGCTCCCGTTCCACGTCCGGTGCACGAGGATCTGACCCTGCGAGTCCGCGGCGGTGCCGTCGGCGGGGTCCCTGGTCGGCACGCCGGTGACCGGGTCGAAACCCGTGTAGTCGTTCTCGTCGGAGTAGTAGCAGACGAGTCTGCCCTTGTAGACCATCAGGTACGGTTCCCAGACGGGATCGACCTGCTTGGCCGTGTTGGCGACGGCGACGTTCCGCCCGATCGCGCCCGCGCTGCCGCCCTGCCAGCCACCGGTGGCGACGACGTTGACGACCTTCCAGGTGACGCCGTCGTCCTCACTCGCGTACAGGGCGATCGCCAGGTCGCTGCGGTCGCCGTCGTTGTCCGGCGTCCAGGCGGGGTCGGCCGCCTTGTGCTCCTTGTAGTAGGCGTCGTCGCCCGACACGACGCCGGCCAGGAGCAGCGTGCCCTTCTTCAGGGCGCCGACCTTCTGCGGGAGGACGTAGAGGTAGGGGTTGGTCCAGTTGCTCGTGTACTTCGCGTAGCGCGGGTCATCGGAGAGGTGGGCCGGCGCCTTGACCTCCGACAGCGGCTGCCACGACGTGCCGTCGTCGTCGCTCTTGTAGACCGGGAGGGTCTGACCGTCGGCGCCGCCCGACGCGGGGACGACCGTGGACCTCTCGAAGGACGCGACCAGACGGCCGCTCGGCAGTTGCGCGGACTTCGGGTAGACCGCGCAGTTGCCGCGCCCCTTCAGGCACGGCTCGTCGCCGAGCCGGTACAGCGTTCCCCCCGTCGGGTCGTACGCCTGCGCGCCGGTCATGGGGATCGCCAGCATCGCGGCCGCCGCGACGGCGGTTCCCAGCGTCCGGCTCAGTGTTCTGTTCTGCACAGCCCCTCCTCGGGTTCGGTCAGGTCGATGGCTTCGGGGTGGGGCCGGGTCAGGAGACGAGGACGCGTACGTCCCAGGGGCCGAGGTCCAGGGCGGCCCCGGCGGGGACGGCGGCGCCGTCCAGCACGTCCGAGAGGTCCACGGGGGCGGGGACCCGCACCGGCTCCCAGCTCCAGTTGTGGACGATGTGCACCCGGCGCCCGTCGGGTGCGGTGCCGGTCGTCGCGGTGACCGGGGCCGGCAGGTCCCCCCAGGCGTGCCGCGCGGCGGGGGCCAGCCACTCCGCCAGCGTCCGGGCGAGGGCGCGCCCGGGCACGGTGCCCACGTAGGTGACCCGGCCCGCGCCGTGCCGGCGGCTGGTGATCGCGGGCCAGCGCCCGAAGTGGGGATGGTCGTAGGTCGCGAGCACCTCGGCGTCGGTGACCGTCAGAGCGTCGGCCCAACGGGTCGCCGCCGCGCCCTCGGGCACGTCGAGCGCACTCCCGGACGCCGACCGCACGGGGACCGGGCCGACGAGGTTGCTGAACTCGTCGTAGCGGACGCCCGCGACGTCGGTCAGACGGCCGGGGGCCGCTTCCTGCCGGGCCCGCGCCTCGTGGTCGGCGTAACCGGTGCGCGGGCCGAGGACGAGGTGGCCGCCGGCCTCGGCGTAGGCCGCGAACCAGTCGAGCGTCGAGTCGGCCACGAGGTACAACGCCGGCGCCACGAGCACGGGATGGCGGCGGACGGCCTCCTGTGGCGTCAGCGGCTCCCTCCCCGGAACCCCCACGCCGCGCGGGTCGTGCAGCCGGCGGGCGTGCACGATGCGCACCTGTCGGCCGGCGTCGAACGCGCCCCGGTAGAAGGGGTCGAAGAAGCGGTGGTAGGCGGCCGGGTCGGGTTCGCCGTCCGGTGTGGCCAGCGGCGGGTACTTCTGCATCAGCCATTTGCTGGGCGTCGAGTACACCATCGTGATGTCCGCGTCCGGCCGCAGACCGGCGACGAGTTCTCCCGCCGTCTCGAACTCCGCGCCCAGTCGCACGAGTTCGGCGTAGGTGCGGCCGGGCCGGCCGGTGTGCGGGAGAACGCCGCCCCAATAGGTCTCCGCACCGAAGTGCAGCGTGTTCCAGTGCCAGTACTCGATCATGCGGGCCCCGCGCGCGACGAGCGCCCAGGCCGCCTGTCGCCACTGGCCGTCGTAGGCGGGCCGGTTGTCCCAGGGGAAGCCGATGGAGCCGGCGTTGGTCTCGGTGACCAGGAACGGCTCCTGACGCGAGGAGAACATCCAGTCGGCGGTCTGGTACAGCGACCACACACCCGTCGTCTGCCACTTCTGCTCATGGCCGTCGGGCGTGGGGTCGGGCAGCAGCAGGCCGTCCTGCATGGCGTAGTACGGGTTGCCGGAGGCGATGTCGAGGCCGTCGGTCAGCTCGTCGTCCTCCACGGCGGGCCGGGTGTAGGAGACGCAGGTGGTGACGAACTGCTCGGGCCGGGCGTACTCGCGGACGATGTCGGCCTGCCAGCCGATGAACTCGGTGACCTGGCGGGCCTGGAACGCCCGCCAGGCGACGTCGTACTGCGGCTGCGCGTTGCCGTCCGGGGTCCACAGGTCGGCCCAGGTCGACAGCCGGTGCGACCAGTACACCAGCCCCCAGGCGCGGTTGAGGTTCTCGACGTCGCCGTAACGCTCGCGCAGATCGTCCACGAAGCGCTGGAAGACGCCGTGATTGTGCAGGAGTTCGTTGCCCGGCTCGTTGTCCACCTGGAAGCCGATCACCGCGGGATGGCCCGCGTAACGGGCGATGACCTTGCGGATGATCCGCTCGGCGTGGAAGCGGAAGGCGGGGTGGGTGAAGTCGGCCTCCTGCCGGGCGCCCCAGCCGATGCGCTCCCCGGTGCGCCGCTCACCCGCGATCTCGGGGTACTGGCGGGCCAGCCACGGCGGGACGGCGTAGGTCGGCGTCCCGAGGACGACGTGGATGCCCCGCTCGTGCGCGCCGTCGAGGACCGGCTGGAGCCAGTCGAGGTCGAAACGCCCGTTCTCCGGCTCCCACGTCGACCACACCGACTCGCCGACCCGGATGACCGTGACGTGCGCGTCGGCCATCAGGTCGAGGTCGGTCTCGAGCCGGTCGTCGGCGCGTTCGGCGCCGTAGGGGGGCCGGTACTCGTGGTAGTACGCGGCGCCGAAGAGGACGCGGGCAGGCAGAGCCGCCATGAGGGAAACCTCCGCAGGAGCAAGGGGGGAAGGGGTCACTGCTTGACGCCACCGGCGGCCAGGCCGCTCTGCCAGTACCGCTGGAGCAGCAGGAACGCCACGACGAGCGGCACGATCGAGATGAGCGAGCCGGTCACCACCAGGGCGAGCATGTCGCTGCTGGAGCCGGCCCCGCCGTTCTGCGCCCGCGCGGCCCAGGAGGACAGACCGACGGTGACGGGGTACAGATCCGGGTCGTTCAGCATGATCAGCGGCAGGAAGTAGTTGTTCCAGGTCGCCACCAGCGTGAACAGCAGGACCGTCACCAGGCCGGGGGCGAGCAGCCGCAGGGCGATCCGGAAGAAGATCCGGGCCTCGCCGGCCCCGTCGATCCGGGCCGCCTCCAGCACACTGTCCGGGACGGCGTCCTGTGCGTAGACGCGCATCAGGTAGAGGCCGAAGGGGTTGACCAGCGAGGGCAGGATGATCGCCCAGGGCGTGTTGACCAGGCCCGCCTCGGCGAAGAGCAGATAGGTCGGGATCGCCAGCGCGGTGGTGGGGACCATGACGGCGCCGAGCACCAGATTGAAGGCGGCCCGGTCGCAGCGGAAACGGAACTTGGCGAAGCCGTACCCGCCCGCCGCCGCGAGCAGCGCGGCCCCGACCGCGCTGACGCCCGCGTACAGCACCGTGTTGAGCAGCCAGTGCGCGAAGACGCCGTCGTCCTGGGTGAAGGTCTCCCGGACGTTCGTCAGCAGCTGCGGGGCGTGCGAGAACCACAGGCCGAAGCTGTCGAACAGGTCCTGGGTGCTCTTGGTCGAGGCGACCAGCAGCCAGAACAGGGGGAGCAGGAAGTACGCCAGGGCGGCCAGCATGGCGATCGTCAGCGGGGTGCTGCGGCGCCGGGAGGCGGATCCGCGCCGCGACGGTGCAGGGGAGCGCGGCTTCGCCGGCGGCTCGGCGATCGTGGTCGTGGGGGTCGTGGTCGTGGGGGTCGTGGTCGTCACGGGGTCCTCCTGCGGTTCGCGGTGAGCAGGACGGCGTAGGAGGCGATCACGATGACGAGGCCGAGGAGGAAGGACACCGTGGCCGCGTAGTTGACCTGCTGTCCGGTGAAGGCGAGCGTGTAGGCGTAGAGGTTGGCGGTGTAGGAACTGCTGATCACGTCCGGGGCGATGGTCGTCAGCAGCTTCGGCTCGTTGAACAGCTGGAAGCTCCCGATCACCGAGAACAGCAGGGTGAGCAGCAGCGCCGGGCGCAGGGCCGGCAGCTTGATCGACCAGGCGGTCCGCCAGGCGCCGGCCCCGTCCACCGCGGCCGCCTCGTACAGCTCCCCGGGGACGGTGCGCAGGGCGGCGTACAGGATGATCATGTTGTAGCCGACGAACTCCCAGGTCACGATGTTCGCCAGGCTGGCGAGCATCCAGCCGTCGCTGAGGAAGTCCGGGACGGGCAGGCTCATTTCCCGGCTGAGCTGGGCGAACGGCCCGAAGTCCGGTCCGTACAGATAGCCCCACATGAGCGCGGCGACCACGCTCGGGACGGCGTACGGGACGAAGACGCCCAGCCGGATGACGCGCGCGAACCGGAGCAGTCCGCTGTCCAGGGCCAGGGCGAACACCAGCGCCAGCACCAGCATCACCGGCACCTGGATCACGAAGAACAGCGCGACGCGGCCGATGCCGTGCAGGAACTGGTCGTCCTTCAGGGCCTGGACGTAGTTGTCGAGTCCGACGAAGGCCGTGCCGCCGATGAGCCGTTCCTGGAACAGGCTGAGATAGGCCGCGTAGCCGAGCGGGGCGAGGAACAGCAGCAGGAACAGCACCATGAACGGCGCGACGAACAGGGGTCCTGCCGTCCGGCGACGGCGTGTGGCGGCCATCTCAGCTTCCCTTGACGGTGAAGCCCTGGCCCTTGGCGTAGGCGGTGAGCCGGGACTGCCAGGCGCCCAGCGCCGTGACCGTGTCGCCCTTGTCGGCCAGGGACTTGCCGACCGTCTCGGTCCAGTCGGTGGCCGCCTGGTCGAGGAACGGAGGCCACTGGAAAGAGGAGTTGACCGTGGAGCTGATGTCGGCGAAGACCTGGTTGACCTTCTGGCCGCCGTAGAACGACGGGGCGTCGGAGACGAACGCGGCGTCCGTGAGCAGGGCCTTGGTCGCAGGGAAGAAGAACTGCTCGGTGGCGAACATCCTCGCGCTCGCCGGGTCGCTGTTGAGGAACTGCGCGAACAGGGCCGCGGCGACGGGATTCTCGGTGCCGCGGAGGACGGCGGTGGTCGAGCCGCCCCAGTTGCCCGAGCGGGGCTTGGCCGCGTCCCACTGCGGCAGCGGGGCGGCGCGCCACTTGCCGGCGGTGGTCTTGGCGGAACCGGAGAGGAAGACCGGGCCCCAGGCCGCGGTGATCCAGGTGGCGTACCTGCCCTTGTCGAGGGCCGCGTACCAGGAGTCGGTGAAGTCGGGCTCCACGCCGATGACCCCCTCCTTCGCGAGCCCGCCCCAGTAGGCGCCGAGCTTCTGGGAGACGGCGTCGTCGACGCTGATGTCGATGTCGCTCCTGCTGGAGCTGGCATACGGCTTCGCGCCCGCCTGCCAGAGCAGACCGTGCCAGGCGGCGACCTGGTTGGCCGCGAGGTTGGTGAGGTAGACGTCCGGGTCGGCCCGGTGCAGTCTGCGCGCCGCCGCGGCGAACTCGTCCCAGGTCCTCGGCACGTCGATGCCGTGCTCGTCGAAGATGTCCTGCCGGTACAGCATGCCCATCGGGCCGGTGTCCTGGGGGATCGCCCACACCTCGCCGTCGCTGCCGCTGACCTGGCCCCAGGTCCAGTCCACGAAGGTGGACCTGAGGGCTGACGCACCGTAAGGGCGCAGGTCCAGCAGGCTGTTGGTGATCGTGAAGGTGGGAATGGCCTGGTACTCGATCTGCACCAGGTCCGGGGCGCCGCTGCCGGCCTTCAGCGCGGTGCGCAGCTTGGTGTACTGGGGGGTGCCCTGGCCCGCGTTGACGACCTTGACCTTGATCGCCGGGTAGCGCTTCTCGAAGAGGGCCACCTCCTTGCCGATGTTCGGCACCCAGGTCCAGAACGTCAGCTCGGTCGGCGTCTTCATCGCCTTGTCGATGTCGGCCCGGCTCACCGGCTCGGCGGACGCCGAGGATCCGCCGCCGGAGTCGCCTCCGCAGGCGGTGAGGGCCGCGCCGAGCGACAGCGCGCCCGTCGTGGTGAGGAACAGGCGCCGGCTCATCGAGGAGCGGCCGGGCAGGGGTGTGAAGGGGTTCTGGGGCATGGTGAGCTCCCGCCGGAGGCGATGGTCACGGCACGCCTGACGACGGCGTGCGCGGGCATGGTGGAGGAAGGCGTGAACGCGAGGACCGGGGCTGCGGGCCCGTGCGGTCGAGGGGGCGAAACGGGTGCGGAGATCGCACACCCACCCGGCTGGGGCACTTCCGCGGTCGGCGGCGGTGCGGGTGTGGGTGCGGCTCCGCCGACGGGGCGGCGGCGAGGGGCGCGGACGGTGCAGCGGCTCGTCTGCGGATCACGCGCGGGGCCGTCAGCGCGGACACGGGTGCGGACAGGAGGGCGGACCTGAGGGTGGGCATACCGGCGGCCGGTGGGCCGGTCGGGCTGGTCAGCGCGGTGTCGAGCGGCCTCCGTTCGCGAGCGGCGGAACGGGGGCGGCGCGCCGGGGCCGCGCGGCGGCGGGCCGGCCGCGATCCGGGGTCGTCCGGTTCGGCGGGGGCGCGGTCGAGGCGCGGACGACGAGGTCGACGGGCGGGTCGCTCGCCGGCAACGGGGTCGCGTCGGGGTTCTCGATGGCGTGCACGAGTCGCTTGAGTCCCTCCTGCGCCACGGCGTCGAACCGTTGCGGCACCGTGGTCAGCGGAGGAGTCACGTAGGCGGCGACCGGGACGTCGTCGAAACCGACGACGCTGACGTCGTGCGGCACCCGGCGTCCGGCCTCGGTCAGCGCGCGGATGAGACCGATCGCCATGTCGTCGTTGGCGGCGAACACGGCGGTGACGTCGCCGTCCGCGGCCAGGGCGCGGCCGGCGGTGTAGCCGGACGCGGCCGACCAGTCGCCCTCCACGACCGGCGGCGCCGGCCTGCCGTGGGCGGCCAGCGTCGTCCGCCAGCCTTCCAGCCGGTCCCGGGCCGCGTACCAGGCCTGCGGACCCGCGAGGTGGTGGACCGTTTCGTGGCCCAGCCCCAACAGGTGTTCCGTGGCTGCCCGGGCCATGAGGTCGGCTCCGTCGCCGGCCGTCAGCACGGTGGGCGCCGCGACGGGCGACGGGGCGCCGAGGACGAGGACGGGGACGTCGACGCGCAGCGCGACGTCGCGGCCGGCCGCCTGCTCGTCGATCGGTTCCGAGACGACGATGCCGTCGACGCCCTGGTCCAGGAGCGAGTCCACGGCGCCCGCGATGCCCGCGGGGTCGCCTTCCACCGTGTTGACGACCCGCAGCGCGTACCCCGTGTCCCGCACGGCCCGTTCGATGCCCATGAGCAGGGAGGCGGGGCCGTACAGGGCGGTGCCCAGCGTGACCACGCCGATGGAGCGGGTGCGTCCGGAGGCGAGGGCCCGGGCGGCGTTGTTGCGCCGGTAGCCGAGTTCCTCCGCGGCTTCGAGGACCCGTCGGCGCACCTCGGCGGAGACGTACTGCTCGTCGTTGAAGACCCGCGAGACCGTCTTCTGCGAGACGCCGGCCAGCCGGGCCACGTCCACGCTGCGCGGCGCGGCGGAGTTCCCGCTGCGTCCTGTTCCTCGCGTCATGGTGTCTCCCGGTGGCCGTGCGTCCGAACGATGGTGCCAGACGTCCTCCGCATGACTGCGCAGTCATGTCTGCGCAGTCATGTTCGCGGTGACATGTCTACGCAGTCATAAGACGGCCGTCAAGAGGTGGGACCGCATCTGGGCCGCGGCGTGGCGCGCGGGGGCCTGGCCGCCAGGGCGCGGGGTCACTTCCCGGGCAGCAGCTTCTCCAGGGCGTCGATGAGACGGTCCAGCGCCGGCTCGTGCGCGGAGCGGTCCGTCGTGACGGTGCGGCCGTCGAACTGGAGCGTGTACCGGAACGTGTCGGCGGCCCCACCGTCGAGCGAGAACGCAGGGACGTCGGCGAGCGCCGGATCCGCGAGCAGCGTGCGCAGCCTCGTGAGCTGGCCCGCGCTCGTGCGGCGCGTCCCGGACGCCCCCCGGTCGATGGTGCGGACCGTGCCGTCGCCGCGCACGATCACCTCGCGGTTCACGCCGGCGAAGCCCCCGGTGACCGTCATCGCCACCAGGTTGCCGTCGTGCCCGGTGGCAGGCGCCGAGGGGCTCGCCCCCGTCGCCGGAACGGAGGCGGTGGGGGAGGCGGAGGGCGAGGAAGGGGCGGGCGAGGAAGGGGCGGGCGAGGCGGACGGCGGGGCGTCCGAGACCGTCACCGCGGCGGTGGCCCCGTCCGTCGGCTCCGCCGCCTTTCCGTCGTCCTCCACGGCACAGCCGGCCAGGGCCAGCACGCCCACGGCCGCGCACACGATCGCCGAGCTCCGAGTGGGCACCTCGTCCTCCCCTGCGTGTCGTGTGCCTCTGAGTGTCGTGTGCCTCTGAGTACCCGTCATGTCCCTGTGCCATGCCCCCTGTTCGCGGTCCGGAGGTCCTCGCCCCTGTCGCACCGCCGGATCGGCCACGCCGTCCCCGGCCCCGGGCGCGGTGGCGTCGCTTGCGGCCGGCCCCCGGAAGCGGGCAGGGTTTCGTGCCGTGGCCACCCTGCTGATCGTTCATCACACGCCCTCGCCTCATTGCCAGGCCCTGCTCGAAGCGGTCCTCTCGGGCGCGACGGCGCCGGAGATCGAGGGGGTGCGCGTCGAGCGGCGCGCGGCCCTCGCCGCGACCGCCTCCGACGTCCTGGCCGCCGACGCCTGTCTGCTGGGCACGCCGGCCAACCTCGGCTACATGTCCGGCGCGCTCAAGCACTTCTTCGACCAGATCTACTACCCGTGCCTCGACGCCACCCGCGGCCGGCCCTTCGGCTACTACGTGCACGGCGGCAACGACGTCACGGGGGCGGTGCGCTCCATCGAGACCGTCACCACGGGCCTGGGCTGGCGGCGCGCGGCCGATGCGGTCACCGTGACCGGGGAGCCGGCCCGAGGCGACGTGGAGGCCTGCTGGGAGCTGGGGGCGACCCTGGCGGCCGGTCTCATGGACTGAGCCCGTCCCATGGGCTGACCCGTCCCGGCCGGGCGTCGGCCCTCACCCCGCCCGGGCGGCCGGGCGTCGGCCCTCACCCCGCCCGGGCGGCCGGGCGTCGGCCCTCACCCGCCCGGGCGGCCGGGCTCAGTTCCCCAACGGGTACGTCACGACCCGCCCGAAGTGCGCCGGCCTGTCCTTCGGGTAGAAGAGCGTGATCCTGGTGTAGTGCTGCACATGGGGGCGCTTCTTCCACTGCTGCGGCCGGTCCAGTTTGACCACGACGGGGTAGCGGTGGAAGCGGCCGGCCGCACAGTAGGGCACGCAGTCGTTGACCACGTTGACCCCCGTGGCCCGCGCCGAGCGGGCGCCCCAGCTGTACCAGTGCAGGGACACGAGACGGCTGTTGCCGTCGCCGCAGGCCAGGATGAAGCGCCCGGGGCGCACCTGAGCGTGTCCGAAGCAGTCGACCAGCACCGGTGGCGCGGGCTGGCGCACCGCGGCGGGACGCGCCGCGGGGGGCGCCGCGGCCGGCGCGGCCGCGGCCGAGCCGACCGTCGCCGTGAGGCCCAGCGCCGCACAGATCGTGACCACTGTTCGCGTCTTGTGTCGCATGTCGGCTCCCGCCCGTCCGGACCGTCGCGCGTCGTTGTGCCGCGCGCCCGCCGGGGTTCTCTCCCGACGCTACGACCAGGCGCGGGCGCGGACCACTCGAACGGCCCAGGGCCGCGATCTGCGGTCCCGGCCGTGACCTGCCGTGACACGAGCGCTACGGGACGTCCACCCGCTCGCCGTGGCACGTCGGCGGCCCTCCGCCTTCGGCGGCGCCTGCGGTCGGGCCGTCCGTCACGATCACGACGATGCCGTCCGCGTCGCTCCAGACCCGTGCGTCGGTCTTGGCGGGGTTGAGCCTGACCCGGTGGGCGGCGGGCGCGGTGGGGTCGCGACAGCGATAGCCGATCGCGCACTCCCCGCGCTCGCGCGCGGCCGCCACGACGGTGGCGAAGGACGCGGGCCGCTCCGCCGCCACATAGCGACGCGCCGGACGCAGCCGCAGCGCGCTGCCCCCGGCGGCGAACAGCTCCTCGAACACCGCGGCGAGGTGGCCGTTCTGCGCGACCTGCGCCATGAGCAGTCCCGTCAGCCGGCCGCCGACGACCGCTTCGGAGTCCGGTCCGAGCGGGGCCAGGGCCCGGTTGCGCTCGTCGGCGAGTTCCGCGACCACCGGCACCTCCCTTCCGGCCTCCTGGGCCAGCGACCTCAGGAGCAGCAGGACGACCAGCGTGTGGTCGTCCGGCCGGTCGGCGTGCTCCCCGTGGGCCGGCCCGAGCACGATGACGCGGTCGTAGGACGCCGGGTCGAGCGCGCGCAGCGACGCGGGGTCGGTCGGGTCGGCGGCGCCGAAGGTCACGACGAGGCCGTCGGCGTGTTCCGGGGGCCGGCGCGGCTCCGGCAGCGTCAGGGGCGGCGCCTGCTCGCACGGGTCGGTGACGACGTGGAGCACCGATCCCGGCCGTCCGGCGCGGCGCAACTGGTCCACGAGGTGTGGCGCCCGGCGGTTCCAGCCCAGCAGCAGAAGACGCGACGGCTCGTCGGCGAAGCCGCCGCCGGAGATCGCCGACGGGTCCACGTGCCGTCCGCCGTCGTCCCACCGCACGGCGGCGTCGTCCGGCGCGACGACGACCAGACGGTCCCCCGCGGCGAGCACGGTGTGCGGCGGCGGGTTGAGCACGGGCGTGCCGTCGGCTCGTACCACCCCCGCCACGGCGGCCGTCGCGCAGTCGAGGAGGACGTCGCCGAAACGACGCCCCGCCGGCTCGGGCGCGGCGACGAGGTGGAACTCGTCGCCGTCGAAGTCGAGGAGTTCGCGCAGCGCCGGTGTGAGTCCGGGGTGGAGCGCCGAGTGCGCGATGAGCCCCGCCGCCGTCCGGTCGGACTCCAGCACGACGCCCCGCGGGCCCGCGGCCAGCCGGGCCGCGGTGCGGTGGCGCTCGTCGCGGACACAGGCGACCACGGGCGGGCCCGGGTGCGTGCCGAGGACCGCGCGCAGGGCCAGCAGGGTCCGCACCGTCTCGGCGTCCCGCGCGGCCGGCAGGACGAGCACCGAGTGCGCCGATCCGGGACTGACCAGCCGCAGGGCGTCGGGGTCGGCCGTGGACCCGCTGCGGCAGATCAGCCGCGTGGTCCCGGCGGGCCCGAGAACGGCGGCGAGCGCCTCCTCCATCTCCGTCCTGTCCCGGTCGGCCAGCACGACCACCGCGCCCCAGCGCTGGTCGGCGCGCGCCGTGACCAGTTCGCCGACCACCGTGAAGATCTGCTCCGACCAGCCGAGCACCACCGAATGGTCCGTCTCCACCACCGTGGAGCGCCCCCGGCGCAGTTCGGTGAGCCGGTCGGTGAGCGCGGTGGTGATCAGCCCGATGAGGGTCGACACGTACAGCAGCGCCACCAGACCCAGCAGCACGGACAGCAGCATCCTCAGCGGGGCGCCGCTCACCGCGCCCAGCCGCAGGGTCTCCGCGCTGATCCGCCAGACCGCGGTCAGCCGGCCCGCCAGCGAACGGGGCGAGGAAGGGTCCGTCCACACCATCGCCGCGCTCGCCGGGACGACGATGCCCAGACACGTCACGGCGAGCCATGCGACCAGCCTGCCGGTGCTGCGGGCCAGCGTGCTGTCGAAGCGGTAACGCAACCGGTCGCGCAGCGAAACCGGCCCCCGCCGCTGTCCTTCCACTACGCCCCCCGCACTTCCGCCGCCGATGATTTCCCGTCGACGTCCGAACTCGCAGGGTGCTGTCCGACGTGCCGCGACACGCCGTGCGGGCACCGGCATTCACCCTTTCGGGGCGACGGGGCCGGGCCTCGCGGCTGAAAATGTGCGCCGAGCAGGCCGAATGCGCAGACCGCCATGGTCATTTCCGGCCGATGTCTTGGCATTCCCATGACAAAACTGTGCACTGAGTGCCACTCTGCTGCCGAAGTTCACCATTCCTTCACGCCCGCATCATGCGGCGCTCCGTTCACCCACCCCCCACCTCCTTCCACCCGCCTGTCGTGCAGCGCTCCGGACCGGCCCCATCCCGCCGGTCCGCCCCACCTCGGTCCCCATCACGGGCCGACCGTCGCACAGAAGGAGAACCCGTTGCCCCGGCGACACAGCCCCACTCTCCCGCGCAGACGCGCCACCGCCCTCGCGTTGACGGCCATCGGCACCCTGCTGGCCCTGGGCGCCCCCTCGGCCCCCGCCGGCGCGGCCCCCGCCGATCCCGGCACCTCCCGGATCACCGCCACGCCGCGGGCCGGCGCCGCCGCGACGCCCTTGTCGCCCGCCCGCCGGGCCTCACTCGTCAAGGCGGCGCAGACCGCCGCCGGCGCCACAGCCCAGCGGCTCGCCCTCGGCGCGCAGGAGAAGCTCCTCGTCAAGGACGTCCTCCGGGACGCCGACGGCGCCACCCACACCCGCTACGAGCGCACCTACGCCGGACTTCCGGTGCTCGGCGGCGACCTGGTCGTCCACTCCGCCGGCGGCCGGACCACCGTGTCCCGGGCGACCGAGGCCACCGTCAAGGTCGCCTCCCTCGCTCCGAAGCTCTCGGCGTCGAACGCGGCCGGCCAGGCGCTCGCCGCCGCGAAGGGCGCCGACGTCACCGGCGCCTCGGCCGGACGCGCGCCCCGCCTCGTCGTCTGGGCCGCAGCGGGCAACCCCGTGCTGGCCTGGGAGACCGTCGTCACCGGCGTCCAGGACGACGGCACGCCCAGCGAGCTCCAGGTGGTCACCGACGCGACGACGGGCAAGCGGATCCTGGCCGCCGAGAAGGTCCACACCGGGACCGGCACCGGCCAGTACGCCGGCGAGGTCCCCGTCGGCAGCACCCCGGCGGGATCGACGTACCAGCTCACCGACCCGGACCGCGCCGGGCACAGGACCTACGACCTGAACCAGGGCACCTCGGGCACCGGAACCCTCTTCACGGACGACAACGATGTCTGGGGCACCGGTCTGCCCGCCGACCGTCAGACCGCCGGCGTCGACGTGGCGTTCGGCGCCGCGGCCACCTGGGATTACTACAAGGACGAGTTCGGCCGCAACGGCATCCGCAACGACGGCGTCGCCGCCTACAGCCGCGCCCACTACGGCAACAACTACGTCAACGCCTTCTGGCAGGACAGCTGCTTCTGCATGACCTACGGCGACGGCGCGGGCAACACCCATCCGCTGACCGCCCTGGACGTGGCCGCCCACGAGATGAGCCACGGCGTCACCGCGGCCACCGCCGGCCTCACCTACTCCGGCGAGTCCGGCGGCCTCAACGAGGCGACCTCCGACATCTTCGCCGCCGCCGTCGAGTTCCACTCCCACCTCGCCGCCGACCCCGGCGACTACCTCGTCGGCGAGAAGATCGACATCAACGGCGACGGCACGCCGCTGCGGTACATGGACAAGCCCTCCCGGGACGGCTCCTCGCGCGACAGCTGGAGTCCCTCCCTCGGCGGCCTCGACGTCCACTACTCCTCGGGCCCCGCGAACCACTTCTTCTACCTGCTCTCCGAGGGCAGCGGCGCCAAGACGGTCAACGGCGTCGCCTACGACAGCCCCACCTCCGACGGGCGGCCCGTCACCGGCATCGGCGTCGAGAACGCCGCCGCCGTCTGGTACCGGGCCCTGACGACGTACATGACCTCGTCGACCGACTACGCCGGCGCGCGCACCGCCACCCTCCAGGCGGCCGGCGACCTGTTCGGCGCGTACAGCCCCACCTACCTCGCCGTCGCGGACGCGTGGGCCGCCATCGACGTCGGCGACCGCATAGCCCTCGGCGTCAACGTCGCCCCGATCGCCGACCAGACCAGCGGCGTCGGCCAGGCGGTCAGCCTGCAGGTGAACGCCTACACCACCAACTCCGGCGCCGGCCTGACCTACGAGGCGACCGGACTGCCCGACGGACTGAGCATCAGCGCGAGCGGACTGATCTCCGGCACGCCGACCACCGTCGGCAGCAGCGACGTCTCCCTCACGGTGACCGACAGCACCGGCGCGTCCGTCACGGACGCCTTCGCCTGGCGGATCGCCCACATCTACGCCAACGGGGCCCGCGTCGACATCCCGGACAACGGCGCCGCCGTGGAGTCCCCGGTCACCATCACGGGCCGCGACGGCAACGCCTCGGCCACCACCTCCGTCCACGTCGACATCGTCCACACCTACCGCGGCGACCTGACCGTCGACCTCGTCGGCCCCGACGGCGCCGTCTACTCCCTGCTCAACCGCACAGGCGGCTCCGCCGACAACGTCGACCAGACCTTCACCGTCGACGCCTCCGCGCAGCCCGTCAACGGCACCTGGAAACTGCGCGTCCAGGACCGCGCGTCGATCGACGTCGGCTACATCCAGGGCTGGCAGCTCACCCCCTGACCGACGGCGGACCATGCCGCCGCCCGGGGCCCCGCGAGGCCCGGGCGGCGGTGCGCGCGGCCGCGCGCACCGCGTCGCCTCGCCCGAGGCGCCGGCCCGACTCGCCGCTGTGCCGCGTCTGTCAGGCTCCCAGGGCCTGCCGCGGGGGAAGTCCGGTGAGAGTCCGGCGCCGACCCGCAACGGTGTGCGCGACGCCCTGACGGTCCGTCGCGTGAGCCCGATCGCCCGTGGTGGGCACGCGACCCGTTCGACTGCTCGCCGCGGACCGCGGGCCTGTGGGCGCTGTCGGTGTCGGCGTTCGGATCGGCGCTCGCGGCGATGGCGCTGGTGTACGCGGTGGCCCGTTCCCCGCGCGGACCGACCCCCCTGCGGCTCGTGGGCGCCGCGTCGGCGTACGGCTTCGAGGCCGTGACCACCGTGATGGTGCTCGGCGCGGCACGCGGCGAGGCGGCGCGCTCGGCGGTGAGGTGGCTGCTCGGCAGCCTGGGCGGGGCCACCCGGGCGCAGGTGCGCAGGTGCCCATCGCCGCCGTCACGGTCGTCGCCGGTCGGCCCGGCGGTGCTCAAGGCGCTTGCCGGTGAGGGCCTTCTTCGGGGAGGCGATGCGACGGATGACGGAGACGGACACGGAGAACCTTTTCTTCGGGGACTCACGGGCGGGGTCGGCCCGTGGATGCCGTTCCAGATGCTGGCGATGGGCTATGGGCGTGGCTGCGGCGGCGCGCGGAGGCGCTCAACGCGCTCGCCCTGGGCGACGAGACGTCCGCCGCGCTCGGCGTCCGGTCGAGCCCCCGCAACCCGTCGGCCGTCGCCCGCCTCGGCGCGTACCTGCGCACGGTCGGGCGGTAGGCAGGCCCGGACGGGTCTCACGTCCGCCGGGGCGCGGGGGCGGCGACGGCCGTGAGCTGGGCCAGGGGCGTGCCGCGCGCCCACAGGCGCAGCCGGGCGCCGTCGATCAGATACGTGTGACCGTCCCTCGCCGCCCACACCTCGTCCCGGTGCGTGAACGTTCCCCGGTGCACGACGAGTCGCAGCGGGGGACCGGTCCGGCCCGTCGACCGCGGCCGTGCCCGGCAGGAGCAGGCCGCCTCCTCGTCGGGCAGCGGTTCGGCCACGGGACGGAACGCCACGTCGAGCCGCCGTCCCCGGTGGTCGCGGGCGGCGAGGTGGAGGGCGTCGTGCCGAGCGGGCGACGACACCCGCCAGCCGTCCCGCCGGAGCATCCGCGCCACGGCGAGCACCAGCGCGGGCATGTCCAGCTCCGCCAACTCCTGGGCCGTGTAGTACCCGCCCCGCAGCCGGGCCGGCCGACGCGAGCGACGGCGTACGACGGCGCCCACGACGGCGAGCGGCGCCAGGGCCGGCGCACCGGCCGGCCAGCCGGCGGCACGGAAGAGCAGCGCCAGTCCCGCGAGCCCCGCGCCGGTGACGGCGAGCAGGAGGACCAAGGCGGGCAACACCTCACGCAGCCGTGGCCCGTAGCGGCCGGACGCACGCAGCTCCCGCACGGTCCGACGGCGGCGCGCACACGCCGACTCGCCGGCCCGCGCCCGGGCCCGCTCCGGCTTCCGTGCCCGTGCCCGCGCCCGCTCCCGCTCCCGCTTCCGTGCCCGTGTCCGTGTCCGTGCCATCAGGGTCGGCCCCCACCCCACGCACCACGATGTGTAAGGGGTCGATACCCGGCTCGTCGGCGGATTGTGCCCGAAAGCCGCTTTTCCGCCACACCTTGGCCGGAGAGCGCCCAGTCGTCCGGCCCCGAAGCCCCCCGGTCGGGCCGACCGTTGTCAGTGGCGGGTGGCAAGCTGCCGGTCATGGACGAGGTTGAGTTCTTGCGGGGCCGGGTCTACGGAGCCGACCACGAGGACGCGGGCCCCCGCTCGGACCGCGCGTACGCCCAGCTGGTGGGCGGCCCGCTGGACGGGCTGCTGCTGGACGTCACGGACCGCACGGAGCAGGAGCTGCGCGAGGTGGCGCTCACCACGGAGATAGGCCGCTACGGGCCGGGCGGCCGCGCCCTGTACGCGCGTCGCGAGAGCGACGGCGGCCGCCTCGACTGGCGGGGCGACGCCCCGGGCGTTCCCTGACACGAGCGCCCCCGTCGGAGCGTCCGGTCGGCGGAACGATGGCTTCCATCGCGTGCGGGTGATCAAATGTGCGAATGTCGACAGGATCCACCTCCGCCCCACGCACGACCGCCGCGCCGACGGCCCGTCACGGCTGGCACAAGCTCCTCATCGGACTCATCGTGCTGGGGCGCGTGACTCGCGTCCCGGCCGCGGTCGACGCCCCCACAGGGTCGACGCCCTCCAGCTGGTGGCTCGTGGTGTGGGAGGTGCTCGCCCTGGTGCTGGCCGCCTTCGCCGTGAGCGAGTGGGAGATCCTCGCGGCCTCGTCCTGGCGCATGTCGGTGTCGCAGTGGATCTGGCTGGTCCTCTTCCACGTCGGTCTGACCGGGTTCCTGGTCTCCGTGCTGCTCCAGCTTCTCTAGCCGCTCCCGGCCGCTGCCGCCCGCCGGTCGGGCGGCAGCGGTGCGTGAATCATTTGTTCGATCGTACGAACATGGCTTCGGCAGGGTTACTTCCGCGCCCCGCACTTGATAGGAAACTTTCCTGTCAGTCGCAACGCAGGAACACCCCACCCCCCACTCCTCACCTGGAGCCACTGTGGTGCACACATCCCGGCCGGGCGACGGCCCCGCCCCCGCCTCCCGCCGCCTCTTCCTCGCCCTCGCGGGCGTCGCGGCGGCCGCCCCGCTCCTCGGCGCCCCGCAGGCGACGGCGGCCCCCGCCGCGAAGGGACTCGACGACCCGGCGACGAAGGAGATCGCCATGAAGCTGGTGTCGAGCGCGGAGAACTCCTCGCTCGACTGGAAGGCCCAGTACAAGTACATCGAGGACATCGGCGACGGACGCGGCTACACGGCCGGCATCATCGGCTTCTGCTCGGGCACCCACGACATGCTCGACCTCGTGGAGCTCTACACCGCCCGCAAGCCCGGCAACGTCCTCGCGAAGTACCTGCCCGCGCTGCGGGCGGTCGACGGCACCGACTTGCACGCGGGCCTCGACCCGAACTACCCGAAGGACTGGCGCAAGGCCGCCCAGGACAGCGCGTTCCAGCAGGCCCAGAACGACGAACGCGACCGGGTCTACTTCGACCCGGCGGTCCGCCAGGGCAAGACCGACGGCCTGCGCGCCCTCGGGCAGTTCGCCTACTACGACGCCATCGTCATGCACGGCGACGGCAGCGACCCCACCAGCTTCCGCAACATCCGCAAGCGTGCGCTCGCCAAGGCGAAGCCGCCGGCCCAGGGCGGGGACGAGTCGGCGTACATGAACGCCTTCCTCGACGCCCGGGTCTGGGCCATGAAACAGGAGGAGGCGCACAGCGACACCAGCCGCGTCGACACCGCCCAGCGCGTCTTCCTGCGCAAGGGCAACTTCGACCTGGAACCGCCGCTGGACTGGAAGGTGTACGGGGACAGCTACCACCTCGGCTGACACGGGCTCGGCTGACACGGGCCGGTCGCAGCCGTCTCGTGCCCTGGTCCGGCCGTCGCCCCGTCCGAGCCGCGCGCCCGTCGCCCGGCCGGAC
>NZ_JBHVYK010000057.1:1882-54657 GCF_042880855.1 Streptomyces sp. NPDC058291 | reverse complement strand
GCTCCGGGCTCCGTGCGCCGACCGCGGACTACGCGCTCCTGGGCGCCGCCTGCTGCACCACCTCGAAGGACCACAGGGTGGACGCCGAGGCCGCCGGCTTGGGCCGTTCTCCCTCCGCGCCGCCTGCGTGCGCCGCCTTCATCGAGCCCCCGAGCCATGCCTGGAACGACTCCTCGTCCCGCCAGCGCGTGTAGACGAGGTAGGCGTCGGTGCCCTCGACCGGGCGGAGCAGTTCGAACCACTCGAAGCCGTCGGAGTCCCCGACGGCGTCGGCCCGCGCGGCGAACCGCTTCTCCAGGGTCTCCCGCTGCTCCGCCGGGACGGTCAGCACGTTGATCTTCACTACGCTCATGGCCCCATCCTCTCTCGCCCGCGGCCCGGACGGCCGAGCGCCCCGACGAGACGGCCGGGCGCCCGGCCCGAGACGACTGTCCCCGCGACCGTCGCCGGGACGAGCTCGCCGACGCCGAGTGGGTGACCTTCACCGCCCGCAGCCGGACGTCGGGCGTGGACGTCGACGGCCGCCGGGTCCGCAAGGGCGCGGCCGGTTCGGTCCTCGCCTGGGTGGGGGAGCGCGGTGGCGCAGCCCGCGAGGAGGCCGTCGCGCGCTGCGACCGCATCGCCGACGCCGGCGGCACCCCGCTGCTGGTGGCGGTGGAGGACGCCGGGGGCGCCCGGGTCCTGGGCGTGCTCCACCTCAAGTGCACCGGTTGGCCGAGCGCAACCGGTCGTCCGTCCCCGCGGTGGACAAGCTGGTCCAGGAGCAGGGCTTCGGGCTCGCCACTCGTCGCGAGCCAAACCTGTGTGCGATGGCCGAGCTCCAGATCGTCCGGTGCGAGGGACGCACCCTCGGCGTCATCGGCGACCCCCGCCTCAACGTCCTCGAACTCGACATCGCGCTCGGACGACTCGGGGCCCGACACCGACGCGCCCCGGCGGCGGCGCCCCGCGGGTGTTGCCTGCGCCGGGCGCCCGGCGCACGCTGTTCGTATGACCGCGCGGGACGGCCCCACGCTCATCGCCTCCGTGCAGCGCGCCTTCCGCCTGCTGGAGGCGGTGAGCGCGCACGACAACGGCGCGCCGGCGAAGCAGCTGGCACGGGAGACGAATCTGCCCCTGGCCACCGCCTACCACCTGCTGCGCACCCTGGTCCACGACGGTTACCTGCGCAAACTCCAGGACGGCGGGTTCATCCTGGGGGACAAGGCGCAGACCCTGCACACCGCGAGCCGCGGCCAGGCGCTGCTCAGCCGGGTCCGCCCCACCCTCGCCGCGCTGCGCGACGAGCTCGCGACCGCCGCCTACCTCACCTTCTACGAAGAGGGCGAGATCAGGGTCGCGGAGATCGTCGACGGCCCCCGGACGCCTCGCGTCGACCTCTGGGTCGGCTTCGAGGACGCCGGGCACGCCACCGCGCTCGGCAAGTCGGTCCTGCGCGAGCTGGACGACGACGCCCGCAACGACTACCTCTCCCGGCACCGCCTCGCCGACCTCACGCCGAGAACCATCACCAGCGCCCCCGAGCTGCTCCGGCAGCTGGACGAGTCTCCCGTGGCCCCGGCCGTCACCGACCTGGAGGAGTACGCGCTCGGCACGGTCTGCGTCGCCGTGCCGGTCTACAGCGGCGGCACCCTCGGCTCGCTCGGCGTCTCCCTGCCGGCGGACCGGCTGCCCCGGCTGGAGCAGGTGCGGGCCCGGCTCCTGCCGACCGCGGGCCGGGTGACCAGGAGTCTTTCGCTGACCACCTGATCGTTCACTATCTGAAAATCTGATCCTTGTGAGCGACGGCGCCGACCCGTTTCCCTAGGAAAACGGACATTCAGGAACGACCGGCGCACAGACGAGGACCACGGACGCCCATGAGCCAGGCTCGCAACCATGACGCCGACCGCCGCCCGACGCGACTGTCCGGACACCGGGTGGCGGCGGCGGGCCCCCTCCTGCCCGTGCTGATCACGCTCGTCGTCGGGCTCGTCGTCCTCCTCGGCGGACCCGGCACGGCCTGGCTGCCGCTGCTGGCGGCCGGACCCGCGCTGGCCGCCGGCACCGACGGGCCGCGCGGCGTCATCGGCGTCGGCCTCCTAGCCGCGGGCCTCGGCGTGGCGCTCGGCGCCCACGAGGGCGCCTCCGCGTCCCAGCTCGCGGCCCTGCCGACCGCCCTGCTGGCCGTCACCGCGGCGAGCGCGCCGGCCAGTGCCCTGCGCTCGCGCAGGGAGCGGGTCCTCGCGGACGTCCGGTCGGTCGCCGAGGCCGCCCAGCACGCGCTGCTCAAGCCGGTGCCGGCGACGGTCGGCCCCTTCCAGGCGGCCGTGCGCTACAGCGCGGCGGCCGCGGAGGCCAGGATCGGCGGGGACCTCTACGCGCTGCTGCCCACCCCCTACGGCGTACGGCTGATCGTGGGGGACGTGCGCGGCAAGGGGCTGCCCGCGGTGGGCACGGCGGCGCTCGTCCTCGGCGTCTTCCGCGAGGCCGCCTACGACGAACCCGATCTGCTCGCCGTCGTCGACCGGATCGAACGCAGTCTCGCGCGCAACCTCGGCGCCGACGACTTCGTCACCGCCGTGATCGCCGGGTGCCCCCGGCCCGGGCGGCTGGAAATGGTGAACTGCGGACACGCGCCGCCTCTGCTGGTGCGCGCGTGCCAGGAGATCGTGCCGGTGGAGCCCGCGCCGCCGGCCCCGCCCCTCGGACTGCGCGCCCTGACCGACCAGACTCCCGGACTGCAGGAGCTGGCCTTCGCCGACGGCGACCAGCTGCTGCTGTACACCGACGGGGTCATCGAGGCCCGGGACGGCGGCCGCGCGTTCTACCCGCTCGTCGAAGGGCTCGCGCGCCATCTGTCCGACGAGCCGGCGCGCACGCTCGGGGCGATCCACGACGAACTGCTGGCGCATGTCGGCGGTCGCCTGCACGACGACGCGGCGCTGCTGCTGATCCGCCGACCGGCCCCCTCCGTCCCTTCCGCGTCGGGACACGCCGCGCCCGCACTGGCGTCGGGGGACCGGGCCGGTTGACCGGGCGCGCGGCGACCACCGAGCACGGTCCGCGGCGCCGCCCGGCCCGCGCGACCCCGTAACGCCGATTACCTCACCGTAGAACGCAGCTAAATCTGCAACGGCCGGAGTAGACATTGGTCAGTGGTGTGGTTATGGTTTCACTCGTAACCCGGAGAGGCACAGGGCCCGGCAGACACGAACTGCCGGGCAGCGGTATCGCAGTCGAAGTCGAGGTCGCAGGAAACGGAAGGCCGGTGCGGCAGTAGGGCCGGCCGATGGTGTTGCAGTTCCTTCGGGCCCTGGCGCCGCTACGGCGCCAGGGCCCCTCCACGCGTTCAGCGAAGGAGTCGGACGACAGCAGACGATTCGCTCGGCGCGTCGCCGCGCCGTATTCTCCCCGCACGGCCGCTCCCGCACGGCCGGCGCCTGACTCTCTGTCCGTCATGACGGGCCGGGCCCGCCCGCCGTCGATCCCAGAATACGAGCGCATGATCGCCGAAGGTCCTCAGCAGCCGGCCCGCGGACGACGGTCCCACCCCCGCCCCGAAACCACGCCCGGAGCCCTCCGCGCCCCTGACGGCGACGCGCCTGCCGCCGTGGCGGCCCCCAGGACGACCACCGAGCCGTCGACCGCCGAGCGGTCGACCGGCGGCCCGCAGGACGAGATGCGGCGCGCGGCCGCCGCGCTGAAGCCGAGGCTGCGCGGCTGGCTGCACGCCGGCGTGTTCCCCCTCGCGCTCGCGGGCGGGATCGTCCTGATCGCCGTCTCGCGCTCGGCGGCGGCAGTGGCGGCCTGTTCGGTGTACGCGGTGTCGGCGTGTCTGCTGTTCGCCACGAGCGCGGTCTACCACCGCGGAACGTGGGGTCCGGTCGGCGAGGCGGTGCTGCGCCGGATGGACCACGCGAACATCTTCCTGATCATCGCCGGGACGTACACCCCGCTGGCGGTGCTGCTGCTGCCCGCGAGCCGGCAGACGGTGCTGCTGGTCTCGGTGTGGACGGGCGCCCTGGCCGGCATCGCGTTCCGCACGCTGTGGATCGGGGCTCCGCGATGGCTCTACACCCCGTGCTACATCGTGCTGGGCTGGGTGGCCGTCTTCTACCTGCCCGACTTCGCGCACGCCGGCGGAGCGGTGGTCGTCACCCTCGTCGTCGCGGGCGGTCTGCTCTACACCGCGGGCGCCGTCGTCTACGGCCTCAAGCGCCCCGACCCCTCACCGGCCTGGTTCGGCTTCCACGAGGTCTTCCACGCCCTGACCATCGCCGCCTTCGGCGCGCACTACACCGCCATCCTCTTGGCGGCCACATGAGGGCGTGCCCCGCGTGCCGGAGCGCGGGACGCGGAGACGGACCCTGACGGCGCAGGGTCCGGGAGAAGCCGGCGGTTGGCTCCCGCGGCTCGGGGCGATGGGCGGCCGGCTCAGGCGGCCAGGGCGTGCTCGACGGTGGGGTGGCACGGGATGACGGTGTCGACGCCGACCATCTGCAGCAGACGCACGACGGACTCCTGGGCGCCGGCGATGCGCAGCCACCCCTGAGCCCGGCTCGCGCGCAGGTGGGCGGCGACGAAGACGTTGATCCCGCTGGAGTCCATGAACGTCACGCCGCTGAGGTCCGCCACGAGCCGGGGTGGCGTCGTGTCGTCCTGGGGCGTCAGCGCCTGGCCCAGTACGTCCTTGACGTCGTGGTCGATCTCGCCGTGCACCGTCACGACGACGATGCCGTCGACCACCTCGGGCCGGACGGAGAACCGCCCCGGGCGGTCCTGCTTCTGCATGTGGTCCACCGTCTCCTCGACTGCCCGTGGGGTACGCGTGCGGCGGACACGGCTGTTCCCTTCCGCCGGGTCGCCCCCTTGCTGAGCAGAACCGTACCTCACCGCTGGGGATTCGAAAATCTGTGACGGCCGCAGTAGACATTCGGTGGTGTCGTGGTCACGGTTCCTCCCGTGGCCCGGCGAGGCCACGGGAGGCGGACCCGGTGGGAGTCACGACAGAAAGCTCCCGTAGGGGCCGTTGAGGATCTGGTTCTTCTGGGCCTGGCTGAAATGGGTGTCGGGGTAGTCGTAGAAGGACGCGGACATCGGTGTGCCGTCGGTCGACGCGGAATCGGGCAGTCCGAAGGCGTGGCCGAGTTCGTGCACCATTCCGCCGTACCAGCGGTTCCTCGCCGGTCCGCTCGAGCCCGCGGCGCCGTCGGCGTCGTGTCCGCTCAGGACGACCCAGCCGGGGCTCGCGCCACCGCCCGCGCCTTCTCCCTCGGCGCTGATCTCGCCCACGTTGAGCCAGCGGCTGTCCGGGTTGTTCAGGCCGAACTTCCGGGCGAGCTCGTTCTGCATGTTGGTGACGGCCCACCAGTACCGGTCACCGCCGTTGGGGGTGTTCTCGTACCAGCTCCGCGGCCGGTCACCGTCGACGATCTCGACCACGGGGTCGTTGAGGGTGAAGGTCTTGCCGAGCTCCTGCCGGTAGTAGCGCTGTGCTTCCCGCAGGACGCCGGCGATGCCGTCCGGGTAGCGCTGGTCGAACGGGACGTCGGAGGGCTTGAGCCAGTACACCCGGACGGTCCTCGTCGGAGGCGTGGAAGGGCCGCCGCTGCCGGTGAAGGCGGGCAGCCGCCAGGTCCGGGACGCCGTGCCGGTGCAGGGCAGCTGGACGAGGCGGGTGGCGCCGGCCGCGGAGTCGCCCGCGGGGGCGACGCACTTGCCGGAGTTCACCGCCTGCACGCTGAAGACGTTGTTCGTCCCGCCGACCGTCACGGGGACGAGACGGAACGTCTGCCGGGCCGCGGCGCCGCAGCTGCGCTGGACGATCGCGGCGTTGTCGGCGCCGGACGCTCCGTCGACCTCCACACACGCCCCGCCGGTCGACGTGCCGATGCGGTACTGGTCGGCGCTGCCGCCGACCGGAGTGAAGGCGAAGGTCTGGTTGGCCTCGCCGTGACAGGCCCACTGGATGAGCTGCACGCCCTCGGCAGTCGAACTGCCCGGAACGTCCAGGCAGTTGCCGCCGTTGCGGTTGACCGCGGTGGAGCTGAAGGCGGTCGCGGCGTGGACGGGCGGCGCGAGGGCGACCGTGCCCATGACCGAACCGATCAGCACGGCGAGCAGGACCGGCCAGAGGGAGAGGAAGCGGGATCGACTCATGCGACTACTCCCCTGACGGTGAGGTCAGCGGCACGCCGAGGGCTACCGGGGCGCCGAAGTCCGGCGTGCCGTCGGCGTTCCAGGTGAACTTCTGCGCTCTGGTCGTGCGGTTCATGTCGCAGCCGCCTCCCGCGGAGTCGTTGGCGTGGTAGACCATCCAGTCCTCGGTCCCGTCGGGCGACTTGAAGAACCCGTTGTGGCCGGGTCCGTAGACGCCGTTCGCGGTGGAGCGCTGGAAGACCGGGTTCGGCGACTTGACCCAGGACGAGGAGCTGAGCGGGTCGCCGCCGTTGTAGGTGAGCATGCCGAGCTTGTAGTCGGGCGTGGAGCAGTGGCTCGCCGAGTAGACGATGAAGGTCCTGCCGTTCCGCTGGAGCACCTCGCCGCCCTCGTTGACCGCACCGCCCACCGTCTCCCAGGCGTACGTCGGCGTGGACAGCACCCGGCGGGTGCCGCTCGCGGTCCACGGGTTCGACAGCGGCCGGATGAACATGGGCTGCGAGCCGTTGTAGAAGGTGCCGAGCAGGTAGAGCCGGCCGTTCAGTTGGAGGATGCTCGGGTCCAGCTCCCAGGTGTTGTCCTGCGGCGGGTCGAGCAGGTCGGCCTTGAAGCTGTAGGGGCCCATCGGGTCGAGGCCGGCGCTTTCGAGCACATGGATCCGCTGGGTGCCGAGGTCGTACGGCTCTCGTCCGGCCGTGTAGTAGAAGTACCAGCGCTTGCCGTCGGGGCCGTCGAGCAGATGGAACTCGGGGGCCCACATGGTGCCGGCGCCGTTGGGCCGGCTGAGGTTGAAGATCACCTGGTCGGCGGCCGTGGCGAGCCCCGCCAGGGTGCCGGCCCTACGCATCGTGACGGTCGAGTTCCAGGTGGTCGTCGCCAGGTAGTAGTAGCCGTTGTAGTAGGTGAGCCACGGGTCGGGGCCGTGCTGGGAGAGCGGGTTGGTGAACGTGTGCGTGCTCGTGCCGCCGCCGCTGAAGCCGGGCAGCCGCCACACCCTGCCGTTGGCGGTCGCGCACGGCAGCTGCACCAGGTTGGTGTTCGACGCCGAGGACCCGCCGCTGGGCGTGACGCACTTGCCCGAGCCGACCGAGACCAGGTTGAAGGTCCTGTCGGCGCCGGAGACGGCCACGGGCACGAGCCGCCACTGCTGGTTCGTCCCGCCGTGGCAGGGCCACTGGATGACCGCCGCGTCGTCGGCGGTGGAGGCCCCGTAGACGTCGACGCACTGACCGGACGAGGTGGTGATCGTGTAGGTGTCGCCCGTGCCGGCGACCAGGGTGTAGCCGAGGCTCTGGTTCGCGCCGAAGGAGCAGGCGAAGGCGCGCAGTTGCGTTCCGTTCGCCGTCGAACTGCCGGGGAGGTCCAGGCAGTTGCCGCCGTTCTGGTTCACTCCGGTCGAGCTGAACGCGACGGCGGCGGACGCGGGCGGCGCCACCAGGAAGGCGACCGCGACCGTGAGCAGGGCGAGGAGTGCCGACAGGCATCGGGAACGGGTCATGGTCCGTACACCTTCGCTTCGAGGAGGCCGACGGAGCTCGCGCCGTTGCCGGTGAGCAGGACCCGCAGCCGGGTGGTGCTCGTGGCGGTGAAGGTCACGGTGTTGTACTGGTTCTTCACCAGGGGGTAGCCGCTCGCGCCCGGCACGTCGACGTAGGCGGTGCCGTTCCAGTACTGCAGCTTCCAGGAAGCCGGCATGTCGATGCCCTCGTCGTCGTCGAAGAAGTACACGTCGGCCTTGTTCAGGGTCTGCGCGGCGGGCCAGGTCAGCTCCGCCCACTGCTGTCCGGTCTCCGGCCAGGTCCCCCAGCGCGGGTTCACCGTGTCGTCGGACGACGGTGGGTCGATCCCGTCGTTGACCGCGGCGACGCTCTCCCAGGAGGAGGTGTACGACGCCGAGGCCGTCGCCGAGGTCGCCAGGTTGGCCGATGGCCCGGGTGGCTGGACCCCGCCCCGGTTGAACACCTTGACCTCGGTGAGGCCTGTCTTCGCGCCGGAGGCGTTGGTGGCCAGGACGCGTATCCGCTGGGCGCTGACCGGGGGGAACCGCACCAGGTTGTAGTTGGCGCGCGGCGCCGCCGGGCTCTTGGCCTGTTGGGGGATGTTCACCCAGGAACTGCCGTCGTAGTACTGGACGGTGTAGGCGGACGGCGCCCGGTAGGTCGCACTCGCGGGACGGCTGTCCTTGAAGTACAGGCGCACCTCGTTCAGGGTGCGCGCGGCGCCGAAGTTCAGCTCGTACCAGTCCTGGCTGTTGGGCGACCCGCCCGCGCCCCAGAACGGCTCGTTCGTGGGGTAGCCGTCGATCGCGCCCGCGGTGATGCTGCCGGATCCGGTGTACGAGGCCGTCGTGGTCGCCCCGGCGGCCAGGTCGGTGAGGTCGGCGGTGAGATCGACGCCGGCCTTGGCGAGCATGTCGGTCATCCGGGGGCTGTCCTGCACCACCTGGTTGGGCGCCTTGAGCCCGGCGACGGCCGTGCGATAAGTGACCGTGCCCTTCGTGGTCACCTCCCCGGTCGCCGGGTCCCAGGTGAACGGCACCAGGGAGCTGACGGTGGCGGCCCGGTTGCCGTTGACGTAGATGGAGTAGCCCTCCGGGACGCCGGGGTAGCGCACCACGCCGTCGGCCGGGTCGTCCCAGACGATCGACAGGTCGGCGTTGCGGTAGCGCAGGTTGTTGACGGTGAAGTGGTCCCAGCCGATGTTGATCGGGGACAGCTCGACCTTCGCGTCGTTGCGCGGCCGAAGACCCGCGACGTCCTCGATCACCGTCCAGTTGCTGCTGCCGAGGACGTTGTGGTGGATCCAGGACCGGTAGTCGATGCCGCTGCCGTTCCAGTCGGCCCAGAACTCGTTGGCGTCCGGCCACTGGGTGTTGCCGCCGACGTACTGCGCCCAGGTGTTCCAGTAGAGCAGCTTCTTGTAGTCGGTCGCGTTCATCCACGAGTTGGGGTAGTTGCGCAGCACGGAGGAGTAGAGCCGGAACTGCACGGTGGAGTTGATGGTGGAGAAGTTGTTGGAGCCCGGGCTCCCGGCGTCGGCCGCCGCCTTCTTGTCGGTCTGGTCGGCCGTGTAGAACGGGAAGACGGGGTAGTGGGCCGGGTCGTCGAACAGACGAAGGGCCTGTTTGTACGTCGCGGTGTCGGGGACGGCCCCGACGGCGAACGGGTAGTAGTTGTTGATCTCCTTCCAGGGCACCCATTCGCCGGTCGACTTCAGCCGGTGCTCGAACAGCTGACGGCCGGGGTTCCAGAGGACGTTGACGATCGCGTCCTTGATCTGTGCGGCGAGCGTGCGCAGCTCGGCCGCCTTGGCCGTGTTGCCGGTCGCCTCGTAGGCCTGCGCGGCGGCGAGCGCGCCGCTGTACTGGTAGGCGGACTCGGCGCGGTCCATGTTCCCGGGTTTCCAGTGGAAGGAGACCGCGTCGGCGTCGTTGCCGGTCAGCGCGCCCCAGTCGTACTCGATGAGCTTGTTGTGGTCGTGGTCGTAGTAGGCGAGTTGGCCCTTGACGTCGCCCTCGGCGTAGTGTGCGAGGCTGCCGGCGATCGCCGGTTGCCCACCGTGGATCTGGTAGCTCTTCCAGGCGGCTTCGGCGATGTACTGGGTGTAGCTGTTGGACCAGTTCTCCGGGTCGCCGGGGTTGTCCAGGAAGCGGCCGCCCTTGGAGGTCTGGCCGACGCTCAGCCAGTCGCCGTAGGCGTAGGACGGGTCGCGCAGGTACTTGAGGTCGTCGATGTGCATGGGCTGGGTGAGCGCGATGGCGTTGTTGTAGCCGAGCGCGCCTTCGGTCGACGTCGGGAACTGGAAGGTCTGCCCGGGTATGTCGGCGTCGAGGTTGTTGAAGCGCATCAGCCACCAGCGGTAGTAGACGTTCTTCTTGATCGCCGGTTCGGGCACGTCGATGTAGGGCACGTTCTGCGCCCACCAGAGGTTGTAGGCCCTGACGTGGGTGGCGAAGGCGGTGGCGTTGGTGTAGCCCGCGTAGGCGTTGTACTCGGTGAGCGAGGCGGGGATCTCGTCGGTGACGAAGCCCATCACCAGTTTCGCGGTGACCGTGGCTCCGGCGGCGACGGTCACCGAGCGGTTCAGGCCGCCGTTGGAGACGCTGAAGCCGTCGCCGGTGAGCCGGGGCCGGATGGTGGTGAGGTTGTTGTAGGCGTTGACCTGCCCGGTCAGCTCGCTGCCGGCGCCCGAGGCGGCGTAGGGCGAGGTCGCGCGCAGCTGCAGGGTGGTGGCGCCGCTGCCGTTGTTCTTGATCGACAGGTTGGTGACGGCGACGTTGTTCTCGGTGATGAACTTGGTCTGTGTGACGGCGACCGAGCCGGCCGTGTGCACGCTCTTCCAGTAACTGGGCGCCTGCCACCGTTGGGCGACCTGTTCGGTGAACGTGCCCGGGCTGATCGCGACGGTGTAGGCGTCGGCGTCGTTGATGCTCTCCCAGTAGGCGACATGACCGCCGAAGCCGAGCACCGCGGGGTCGTGGGTCTTCATGAACAGCGCGCGCCCGCGGCTCATCAGCCACGGCCCGGCCGGGTCGTCGCCGGAGCGGGCCAGCAGGCGGTCCATCCAGAAGTCGGTTCCGGAGCTCTCGGAGTCGTAGATGCTCCGCATCATGTCGCCGGGCGTGTAGGCGACCGGCGGGGCCGGGATCGCGGGTCCGGTGAAGGTCGGGAACCCGATGGTCTGCGCGGCGGCGGCCGGGCTCACCGAACAGAGGGAACAGAGGATGAGCACGAGGGCGACGAGGAGGCGCTTCATGAGGTGCTCCCTGTCCGGTTGACGGCAAGCGGGGGGTGTCAGGGGGAATGTCATGCGCCTGACATGCATGCAAGGAAACGGACCTAAAAGGTTTTCGCAACGTAGAAGCGAGCTGATGGAGTGTCAAGGCACGCCGCAGAAAACGGTTTCGACGACCGCGGCGTCCCGGGCGGGGCGGTTCAGGACAGCGCGGCCGTCGATCCCCTGATCACGACCCGGCAGCGCACGGTCTCGATGCCCGAGCGCCGCACCCCGCCGATCGCGCTGAACAGGGCGTGCGCCGCCGCGCGTCCCACCTGCTCCAGGTTCATGTCCACGCTGGTCAGCGGCGGACGCGAAGACGCCGTCAGGACCTGCCAGTTGTCGAAGCCCATCACCGCCACGTCCTCGGGCACCCGGTGGCCGCGCTCACGCAGGACGTCCATGACGCCGCGGGCGATCTGGTCGCTGCCGCACAGCACCGCGTCCACGTCCGTGCGCCGGTCGAGCAGCAGCGCCGTGGCCGCCCGCCCCCACCCTTCCGACCAGGCCCCGAACCGAGTCTCCCCGACCTGCTCCAGACCGGCCGCGGCGAGCGCGGCCCCAACCCCCTCGGACCGCTCCCGCGCCGCGAGGTAGCCGGGGTCGCCGGTGATGTGCGCGATCCGGGTGCGGCCGCAGGCCAGCAGGTGCTCGACCGCGATCCGGCCGGCGTCGACGCTGTCGGGCACGATGGACAGATCCACCGGATCGTCCGAGGGCGCGTACGCGTAGACCACGGGAACGGGCAGCTCACGGCCCAGGGACGGACGCGGATCGGTACGGCTGCCCACCACGATGAGACCGTCGACACGGCGCCCCAGCAGCGCCCGCACATGGTGCTGCTCGCGGATCGCGTCGCCGCGGGCGTCGCACAGGAAGACGGCCACCTCGCCCGCCCCGAAGGCGTCCTCGGCGCCCATCAGGATCGGAATGCTGAAGCGGCCCTCCAGGTCGCTGGTGAGCAGCCCGACGGTGCCCGACCGCCCGTTGAGCAGACCGCGGGCCAGTTGGTTCGGCCGGAACGCCAGCCGTTCGGCGGCCTCGACGACCCGCTGCCGGGTCTCGGCGCGCACCTGACTGCGCCCGTTGAGCGCCTTCGACGCGGTGGCGATGGACACGCCGGCCAGCCGTGCGACGTCGCTGAGCGTGGCGGGCTGCGAACGAGAGGGGCCGAGGGCCGGTGTCATGGAAATTCTCCTGTCGCGCGTCGCGTGCGTAAACCGTACGCGAGAACTTTCGGAGCGGGTGCGGCCCGAAGAAGTCCACGGTTTCGGTGCAGCACCGACAACCGCTTGCGACACAGGGATTGACGAGCTGTCAGCCGGGTTCTAGCTTTCAGAAAGCCTTTTCGGCTTCTTTCCGTCGCAGAACCCATCCCTGGGGGGACCGTCATGGGGAGCACGACCGGACCACGTGGACCCGTCCGCCGGCTCGCCGCCGGCGTCCTCGCGCTTCTCGCCGCCACGAGCCTGCTCACGGCCTGCGGGTCCGGCGGCGGCGGCTCGGACGGCGGGAAGGGAGCCGGCGCGGGCGGCCCGGCCGGCGTCGACGACGGCGCCACGCTGACCATGTGGACCCGGGCGGCCACCCGGCCGCAGAGCGAGGCACTCGTCAAGGCGTACAACGCGGGCCACAAGAACAAGATCCGGCTGACGGTCGTCCCCACCGACGACTACCAGGCCAAGGTGGGAGCGGCAGCCGGCTCCCACGACCTCCCCGACCTCTTCGCCTCCGACGTGGTGTTCGTGCCCAACTACACCGGCAGCGGGCTCTTCGCCGACATCACCGACCGCGTCGACGCCCTGCCCTTCGCCGACAGCCTGGCCCAGTCGCACATCAAGGCCGGCACGTACGAGGGCAGGAAGTACGTCGTCCCGCACACCCTCGACCTGTCGGTGCTCTTCTACAACAAGGACCTCTACCGCAAGGCGGGACTCGATCCGGCGAAGCCGCCCACGACCCTCGCCGAGTGGGACCGGCAGGCGCGGGCCGTGGACGCGCTGGGCGGCGGCGTCGACGGCACCTTCTTCGGCGGCAACTGCGGCGGCTGCGGCGTCTTCACCTGGTGGCCGTCGATCTGGGCCGGCGGCGACGAGGTGCTCGACAAGGAGGGCACCGCGGCCGATCTCGACTCCGCCACCGCGAGGAAGGTCTACGACACCTACCGGGGCTGGGTGAAGGACGGCATCGTGGCCCCCGGCGCGAAGGACGAGACGGGGACGACCTGGACCGGAGTCTTCCCCAAGGGCAAGGTCGGCATCATGCCCATGCCGTCGACCACCCTGGGACTGATGCCCAAGAACCTCGACCTCGGCGTGGCCCCCATCCCGGGCCCGGACGGCGGGAAGTCCACCTTCGTCGGAGGGGACGCCGTCGGCATCTCCGCCACCAGCAAGAAGGCCGACCAGGCCTGGAACTTCCTCGCCTGGTCCCTGGGCGACGCGGCTCAGGTCGACGTGGTCGCCGCCCACAAGGACGTCGTGGCGCGCACCGACCTCGCCGCCAACAAGTACTCCGCCGCCGACCCGCGTCTGGTCACGATCAACCAGCTGGTGGCCGACGGGCGCACCCCGTACGCCCTGAAGTTCGGCCAGACCTTCAACGACCCCAACGGGCCGTGGCTCACCCTGATGCGCGACGCCGTGTTCGGCGACGGCACGTCCGTCGAGAAGGACAACAAGGCGGTCTCCGCCTCGCTGGCAGACTGACCCCGCCCGCGACGGCGCGGCACAGCACGGCTCCGGAGTCCGGCACGTCACCTCCCACGTCCCCACGGCAGAGGAGAGCCATGCAGGTGAAGGCGCCCGACCGGGCGACCGCCGAACGACCGGCCCCGGCGCACCGCCCGGCCCCCCGGCCACCGACCTCCGCGCCCTTGCTGCGCTCCCGCAGAGTCCAGGGCCTCGGCTACGCCGCCCCCACGGCCGTGTTCGTCGCCGTCTTCTTCCTGCTGCCCCTGCTGCTGGTCGCACAGATGTCGCTCAGCGACTGGCCGCTGCTCGCGGGGGACCGGGGCGTCAACGCGCCCGAGAACTACACCGACGTCACCGACGGCGCCCTGTTCTGGCCCGCGGTCCGCTTCACCCTCCTCTACACCGTGATCGTCACGGTCGCCCTCCTCGGACTGGCCCTCCTCCTCGCGCTGCTCGTGCAGGAGTCCCGCCCCGGCGCCGGCTTCTTCCGCACGGTGTACTTCCTGCCCGGCGCCCTCGGCCTGGCCTCCGCCTCCCTCCTCTTCTGGGGTCTGTACAGCCCCACCACCGGACCGCTCAGCCGCGTCCTGGAGCGGCTCGGCCTCGCCGACGGTCCGGTGTCCTTCCTCGGCACGCCGACCTCCGCCCTGCTGTCGACGGTGTTCCTCGTCGTGTGGAAGTTCGCCGGCTTCTACATGCTGATCCTGCTCGTCGGCCTCCAGCGCATCCCGCCCGAGGTGTACGAGGCGGCCCGGATGGACGGCGCCGGCCGCGGCCAGATCTTCCGCTCCATCACCCTGCCCCTGCTGCGTCCGTCGCTCGCCCTGTCCCTGCTGCTGTGCGTGACCGGGTCGCTGCTCGCCTTCGACCAGTTCTTCGTGCTCACCAAGGGCGGCCCGGACAACAGCACCGTCACCGTCGTGCAGTTGATCTACCGCGAGGCTTTCCAGCGGCTGGACCTCGGCACCGCCGCCGCCCTGTCGATCCTCGTGCTGGCCGCCCTGCTGCTGCTCAACGTCGCGCAGTTCCGCGGCCTGCGCCGCGCCGACGAGTCATGACCCCCGCCGCCCGCAGAAGGGACACCACGGTGTTCACCCGAGCCGTCAGCCGGACGCCCCACTACGTCGTCGCCGGCGGACTGGCCGTCATCTTCCTCTTCCCGCTGCTGTGGAACGCCTGGGCGTCGGTCAGCCCACAGCCGGGCACCGCGCAGGAGTCCGGCCACGGCCTCGGCAACTACCGCACGCTGCTCGACTACGACGCCGGCCTGTGGCGCTACCTGGGCAACAGCGCACTCGTCTCCGCGCTCACCGTCACCCTGACCCTCGGCGTGTCCCTGCTCGGCGGGTACGCCTTCGCGCGCTTCGACTTCCCGGGCAAGAACGTGCTGTTCCTGCTCACGCTCGCCATCCTCATGGTCCCCTACGCCACCCTCCTCATCCCGCTCTACGTGCTGCTCGGACGGCTCCGTCTGCAGAACTCGCTGGTCGGGCTGAGCCTGGTGCTGGCCCTGTTCCAACTGCCGTTCGCCACCTTCATGATGCGGATCTCCTTCGAGGCGGTGCCGCGCGAGCTGGAGGAGTCGGCGCTCGTCGACGGCTGCGGCACGGCGGGCGCGCTGCGCCGGGTGCTGCTCCCGGCGGTGCGGCCGGGGCTGCTCACGGTGGGACTGTTCGCGTTCCTCGCGGCCTGGAACGACTTCATCGCGCCCCTGATCCTCATCTCGGACAGCGAGAAGGCGCCCCTGCCGCTGGCCGTCGCGAACCTGCGGCAACAGAGCATGGGCGCCGTCGACTACGGGGCCACCGAAGCCGGGGTCGTGGTCCTTGCGGCGCCCTGTCTGCTCCTCTTCCTGCTCCTGCAACGGCACTACGTGCGGGGCTTCATGTCCGGCGCGGTGAAGGGCTGAACCCCCGACCCGCCCGCCCCGCTGCGACCACGACGTCCCGCCATCCCGACGACACCCCGACGGCAGAACCGAGTCGGCACCCTGACGGCAGAACCGAAAGGACGAACCGAAGGCATGAAGTGGTGAGGGAGAACACGGTGCGGTCATCCGTCCTGCCGGTGGCGCCGACCCGGGGGCGGCTGCGGCCGCTCGGACTCGACGAGGTCCGCATCACCGGAGGTTTCTGGGCCCGACGCCGAGAGGTCAACGCGACCGCGACACTCGACCACTGCCGGGACTGGATGGAACGCGTCGGCTGGATCGGCAACTTCCGGGCCGCGGCGCAGGGCCGCGTCCACCGGGATCGGCGAGGCCGCGAGTTCGCCGACTCCGACGTCTACAAACTGCTGGAGGCCATGGCCTGGCAGGCCGGACAGGAACACGGCGATGCGCTGGCCCCGCAGATCGGCGCGCTCACCGACGTCATCGCCCCCGCCCAGGAACCGGACGGCTACCTCAACACCGCCTTCGGACGGCCCGGCCAGCAGCCCCGTTACAGCGACCTCGAATGGGGTCACGAGCTGTACTGCTACGGCCACCTGATCCAGGCGGGCGTCGCCCGGACGCGCGCCGGAGGCGAGGACGAGCTGGTGAAGATCGCCCGGCGGGCCGCCGACCACGTGTGCGCGGCCTTCGGCCCCGGCGGCATCGAGCGCGTCTGCGGGCACCCGGAGATCGAGACGGCCCTGGTCGAACTCGCCAGGACGACGGGGGAGCAGCGCTACCTCGACCAGGCCGCGCTCTTCATCGACCGTCGCGGCCGGCACACCCTCGCCGACCCCGAGTTCGGCCGCGCCTACCACCAGGACGACCAGCCCGTGCGGACGGCCGCCGTACTGCGCGGCCATGCCGTGCGCGCCCTCTACCTCGCGGCGGGCGCCGTCGACGTGGCGGTGGAGACGGCCGACGACGACCTGCTCGCGGCGGTCGTACGGCAGTGGGAGGCGACGGTCGCCCGGCGCACCTATCTGACCGGCGGCATGGGCTCGCACCACCGGGACGAGTCCTTCGGCGACGACTTCGTGCTGCCGCCCGACCGCGCCTACTCCGAGACCTGCGCCGCGGTCGCCTCCGTGATGCTCAGCTGGCGGCTGCTGCTCGCCACGGGCGAACCCCGCTTCGCCGATCTGGCCGAGCGCACCTTGTTCAACGTGGTCGCGACCTCCCCGTCCGAGGACGGCCGGGCCTTCTTCTACGCCAACACCCTGCACCGCCGCCGACGCGGAGCCGCGCCGTCCGCGGACGTCGAGAGCCCCCGCGCCGACTCCGGCCTGCGCGCCCCCTGGTTCGCGGTGTCCTGCTGCCCCACCAACGTGGCCCGCACCCTGGCCCTGCTGCCCGCCTATCTGGCGACGGCGGACGACCACGGCGTCCAGCTGCACCAGTACGCCGACGCGGAGATCGCCACCTCCTTCGCGGCCGGCCGGGACGTCGCCCTGCGTGTGCGCACCGACTACCCCGGCGACGGAAGCGTGACCGTGCGGATCGACCGGTCCCCGCAGCACCCGTGGACCCTGTCGCTGAGGGTCCCCGCGTGGACCGCGGGCGCCGCCGTGTTGCTGACCGACCCGGACGGCGCACGCCGGTCCCTCACCCCCGGGACGGCCACGCTCACCCGGCTCTTCCGGCCCGGCGACGAGATACGGCTCGACCTGCCGATGACGCCGCGCTGGGTCGGCCCCGACCCCCGCATCGACTCGGTACGGGGCACGGCCGCCGTCCAGCGCGGACCCCTCGTCTACTGCGCCGAGTCCGTGGACCTGCCGGACGGGCAGGAGGTCGACGCCGTGCGGGTGGATCCGTCCACCCAGCCCGAGGACGGACCGGACGGCACCGTCGTCGCGTCCGGCGCACTCGTGCCCCCGCCGGACGACCCGTCGGACGGCGCATGGCCGTACCGTCCGCTCGACCGGATCGGCACGGCGCCCGCCGCCGAGCGCACCGGCATCGTCCTGGTGCCCTACCACTCGTGGGCCAACCGCGGACCCTCGACGATGCGCGTGTGGCTGCCGACGGCCACCACGGACCCGCGGACCGCACCGCCAGGGACACGGCCGTGACGTCGCATCCGGTACTCGCCGCGCCTGGAACGCGACCCGCGCGCGGAGCCCCCCGGCCGTCTGCGCGAGGGCCCCGGCCCGAGACCGCCGGCCGCTCTCCCGCACCGGCACCCCGATCGGCGGGGTCGGCAGCAGGCCGGCCGGCGAGCGACGCAACTCGTCCCTCCCCGTCGTGGCGGCGCGGCCGCGTGTCCGCCGGCAGCCACCCGCCCCGCACTGCGAACAGTCCCTGAGCCCCGACTTCCCGCGACTCTCCCCTCCCCACGATCGGAGTCCGAGCATGTCCGCACCCGAACCCCCCACCCGGCGCGGTCTGTTGCGGCTGGCCGTCGGGACCGCCGCCGTCGCGCCGCTCCCGCACGCGACCTCGGCGGCGGCCCGGCCCGCCTCCGCCGCGCCCGCACCGCCCGGGGCCCCGACCCCCGTGGTGCCCGCCGCCGCACCGCCCGTGCCGCCGACCTGGGCGGTGCGGCCCTTCGCCCTGGACCAGGTGACCCTCGGCGACGGCGTCTTCCGCCGCAAGCGCGACCTGATGCTCGACTACGCCAGGGCCTACCCCGCCGACCGCATCCTGGCCGTCTTCCGGGCCAACGCCGGACTCGACACCCGGGGCGCCCGGCCGCCGGGCGGCTGGGAGACCGCCGACGGCAATCTGCGCGGCCACTTCGGCGGCCACTTCCTCACCCTCGTCGCCCAGGCGTACGCCGACACGCGCGAGGCCGCGCTCAAGACCAAGCTCGACGGGCTGGTGGCCGCGCTGGGCGAGTGCCGGCAGGCCCTGGCCGAGCACGGCTCGCCGAAGCCGAGCCATCCCGGCTACCTCGCGGCGTACCCGGAGACGCAGTTCATCCTGCTGGAGAGCTACACGACCTATCCCACCATCTGGGCGCCCTACTACACGTGCCACAAGATCATGCGAGGGCTCCTCGACGCCCACACCCTGGCGGGGAACGCACAGGCCCTCGCCCTCGCGTCGATGATGGGCGACTGGGTGCACAGCCGCCTCGCCCGGTTGCCGAAGGCACAGCTGGAGCGCATGTGGTCGATCTACATCGCCGGCGAGTACGGCGGGATGAACGAGGTGCTGGCCGACCTGTTCGCGCTCACCGGACGGGCGGAGCACCTGGCCGCAGCCCGCTGCTTCGACAACACCGCGCTGCTGGACGCCTGCGCCGCCGACCGGGACATCCTGGAGGGCCGCCACGCGAACCAGCACATACCCCAGTTCACCGGGTACGCGCGGCTGTTCGACCACACGGGCGACGAGGAGTACGCGGCCGCGGCCCGAAACTTCTGGGGCATGGTGGCGGGACCCCGGACCTACAGCCTGGGCGGCACCGGCAAGGGCGAGATGTTCAAGGCCCGGGGCGCCATAGCGGCCACCCTGGGCGACGACAACGCCGAGACCTGCGCCACCTACAACATGCTCAAGCTGAGCCGGCAGCTGTTCTTCCAGGAGCCGGACCCCGCCTACATGGACTACTACGAGCGGGGCCTGACCAACCACATCCTGGCCTCGCGCCGGGACGCCCCGAGCCAGGACAGTCCGGAGGTCACCTACTTCGTCGGCATGGGCCCGGGCGTGGTGCGCGCGTACGACAACGCCGGCACCTGCTGCGGCGGCACCGGCATGGAGAACCACACCAAGTACCAGGACTCGGTCTACTTCCGGTCCGCCGCAGGCGACGCGCTGTACGTCAATCTCTCCCTGGCCTCGACCCTGCGGTGGCCGGAGCGGGGGCTCGTCATCGAGCAGAGCAGCGCCTATCCGGCCGAGGGGGAGCGGACGCTGACCTTCCGCGAGGGCGGCGGCAGGCTCGACCTGAAGCTGCGGGTCCCCTCCTGGGCGACGGCCGGCTTCACCGTCACCGTCAACGGGGTCGCGCAACAGGCCCGAGCGGTGCCCGGCGCCTACCTCACCCTGAGCCGGACGTGGCAGCAGGGCGACCGGGTCGCCGTGTCGGCCCCCTACCGGCTGCGCGTCGAGCGGGCGTTGGACGATCCGGCGGTGCAGTCGCTCTTCTACGGGCCGGTCCTGCTGGTCGTGCGCAGTCAGGCGACCACGCTCCGGGAGTTCTCGTTCTACAAGGACTTCAAGCTCAGCGGCGACCTGGCCGACCCGGTGCGCCCGGAGGGCCGCCCGCTGCACTTCACCACGCACGGCCTGACCCTGGCCCCGTTCCACCTCGCGGACGACGCCCGCTATCACGCCTATTTCCGGCGGGTGGAACCGGTCGTCGTCTTCGGCACGGCCGACTCGGGCGTGCCCAACCGCACGGGGGGCGACGGGCTGACCTTCCTCGACGTCCTGTGGCAGCAGGCGCCGTTCAGCACGTCGTCCCGGTTCGTGGCCGCGGTGCGCGCACTCGCCGGCACCTGGGTGTCCCAGGGCCTGATGACCGGGACGGAACGGGACCGGGTCGTGGCGGCCGCCGCCCGCCTGAGGCACTGATCCGGCCCAGGCGCCGTTTTCCCGCGGAAGGCGCTCATCCTCGGTGAGGTGTGGCGCCCATCCCGAGTGAGGCGCGCGTCACACGATCTCGACCGGTTCCTCCGTCACATTCCGCCGGGGCGTTCCGTCAGTGCCGTGCAAGCGTCGACACGACTGGGAGATCATCATGGAAGCGCGTCTCAACCTCTTCGGCAACCCGCTCGGGACCACCCTCCTCCAGCACTTCTCGGCGGCGGGCAAGGCCGTCTCGGGCTCGGCGCTGCCGGCCGCCACCCGGGACCTCGTGCTGCTGCGCGCGAGCCAGATCAACGGCTGCGGCTACTGCACCGACATGCACGTCAAGGACGCCGCGCACGCCGGGGAGAGCGCGGTGCGCCTGCATCTGGTCGCGGCCTGGCGGGAGGCCACGGTGTTCACCGACGCCGAGCGGGCCGCCCTGGAGCTGACGGAGGAGGGCACCCGTATCGCGGACGCGGCCGGTGGCGTCAGCGACGAGGTGTGGGCGAACGCCGCCAAGCACTATGACGAGGAGCAGCTCACCGCACTGGTGGCGACCATCGCCGTCATCAACGCCTTCAACCGCCTGAACGTCATCGTCCGGCAGCCCGCCGGCGACTACCAGCCGGGCCAGTTCGGCTGAGGCCCGACGAGCCGGGCACGACCGACGGGCCGGACTTCACGGAACGTGCACACCTCGCCAGGTGAACTTTAGGATTCAAGCGCTACGCTCGTCGCCAGTCCGAGCGGGCGGTCGCAGCAGTCCCCACCGCGCCGCTCGCTCTCCCCCTGCACCCCCGGCACTGGAGACGCGCGTGCGCGACGGCGACGTAGTGGTGATCGGCGGCGGCTATGCCGGCGTCCGCCTGGCGAAACGGCTCGACTCGACGGCGCGGGTCACCCTGGTGGACCGCAAGGAGGTCTTCTTCCACCGCATCGCCTCCCTCCGGGCCGGTGTGCGCCCGGAGTGGTCGGTCACCCCCTTCATCCCGTACGACCGGCTGCTGCGCGACGGCCGGGTGGTGGTGGGCAAGGCGGTCCGCGTCGACACCGCCGTACGACAGGTCGTCCTCGCTTCGGGCGAGCGGCTCCCGTACGACGTGGTCGTCGTCGCCACCGGCGCCGACTATCCCGAACCGGCGCGCTTCACCGGCACCACCGCCGAGGAGACGATCGCGTCGTTCGCCGCGCACCAGCGCAAGGTCGCCGCCGCCCAGCACGTCCTGGTCGTCGGCGGCGGCCCCTCGGGCGTCGAGCTCAGCGCGGAGATCCGTCTGGCGCGGCCGGACGCCCGCGTCACGCTCGCCCACGCCGGACCGGCGCTGCTGCACGCCACGGGCAGTCGACGGGCCGGCCGCAAGGCGCTCGACTGGCTGGAGTCCCACGACGTGGAGGTCCGCCTCGACACGTTCATGTCCCCCGGCAACGACTTCGGCACCTACCGCGACGCGCACGGCGGCCTCGTCGACGCCGACGTCTCCTTCTGGGCGACGGGCACCACCCCCAACACGCTCTGGCTGCGACTGGCCG
Source organism: Streptomyces sp. NPDC058291 (assembly GCF_042880855.1). Classification (NCBI taxonomy): domain Bacteria; kingdom Bacillati; phylum Actinomycetota; class Actinomycetes; order Kitasatosporales; family Streptomycetaceae; genus Streptomyces; species Streptomyces sp. NPDC058291. The sequence goes on along the minus strand of NZ_JBHVYK010000057.1, from coordinate 33,060 downwards.
GACACGGCGACTGGCTCACCGCGAGCGGTCACGTCGAGGTGGACCGCAGGCTCAGGGTCCAGGGCCGGCCGGAGGTCTTCGCGGTCGGCGACGTCAACGACGCCACCGAGCAGAAGATCACCCCCGCCGCGATCGCCCAGGCCGACCTCGCCGCCCACAACATCCGCGCCCACCTGCACGGTTCCGGCAGGCATCGCCGGGAGCCCCGCCTCTACCGGCCCCTTCGGCGCACCCCGCTCACCGTGCCCTTCGGCCCGGCCGACGGAGTGACGCTGCTGCCCGTGCCGGGCGGCGAGAGAGCCGTGCTCGGCGGCCGGACCTCCGTGCTGGCCAAGGCGAAGACCCTCATGACCCCCTACATGAGACGGCAACTCGGGTACACCGCCACCTGAGGCGCCTGGGCCGAGGCCGAAGCCCCGTGCCCCTCCCCTACGCCACGGGTGAGGCGCGCCGCCTGGCCGAAAACGATGCCGGACGGGCGGCAAGCGCCCCCAACGGCCCTGCTTCGAGAGGAAGTTCGCCTAGGTTGGTGCTCTGACCACCGACCTGCCGCAGGAGGCCTCGCTGTGCCGGATTCGCCCTTCCAGGATGCCGCTACCGCCGCGACACCCGGCCGGATCGACACGTCCAAGCCGCACTCGGCCCGGTTCTGGAACTACTTCGTCGGAGGCAAGGACAACTACGAGGTCGACCGGGAGATCGGTGACGAGATCAAGGAGATCTTCCCCGGTCTCGTCGACGTGGCGGTCACCAGCCGGCACTTCTTGGGACGTGCGGTGCGCCACCTGGCCGTGGACCGGGGCGTCCGTCAGTTCCTGGACGTCGGCACCGGTCTGCCCACCGCCGACAACACCCACCAGGTGGCCCAGCGCGTCGCCCCGGACTCCCGGATCGTCTACGTCGACAACGATCCGGTCGTGCTCGCCCACGCGCACGCCCTTCTGACGAGCACCCCGGAGGGCAGGACCGCGTATCTGGACGCCGACCTCTACGATCCGGCCGCCGTGCTGGAAGCCGCCGCGGGCACCCTCGACCTCTCCCGGCCGGTCGCCCTGATGATCCTCAACACGCTGGGCCATGTCGCCGACTACGCGCAGGCGCGCGACCTGGTGCGCCGGCTCATGGCGGGACTGCCCTCGGGCAGCCACCTGGTGATCAGCGACAGCACGGCCACCAGCGAGGGCATGATCGCCGCGTCGGAGGCGTACAACGCCAGCGGCGCCGTGCCCTACCACGTGCGCTCCGTCGACGAGATCGGCGGGTTCTTCGAGGGGCTGGACCTGGTGGAGCCCGGGATCGTCCAGGTGACGAAGTGGCGTCCCGAGGCGGATGATCCGGCCAACTTCGCCGTCGACGTCGACGCCTACTGCGGAGTGGGACGCAAGCCGTAGGCGTCCGTCCGGCCCCGCGTCGCCGGGACCGCGAGAACCGGCGACGCCCCTTGACGCCTCGACGGGCTCCGTCGAGGTCTGTGCCGCCCCGCCGCTTCCGGGCGTTCTCCCCCGGAGGCCGCGGCGGCTCCCGGCCGCGGCGGCCTCCGGCGGCGGCGCGCCCCGCGGACCGTCGTCCGCGCGTGTCAGCGCCCCGCGTCGCCCCGCAGCATCGGCAGCGCGTCGAGGTACTCGGACGGGTGGTCGAAGGCGCGCGTCAGGGTGGCGAGATGGGGCCGGAGGCGGTGGGTGAGGTCGTCGATCGCGGCGGGGAACCGGTGGACGTGATGCGCGGTGATGTGGCCGTCGGCCAGCAGGAGGCCGGTGTGCGGGGCGAGTTGATCGAGCAGGAAGAGGGCGGTGAGCTCGCCCAGGACGCCGCGCGCGGCAGCGTCGGCGGTGCCGTCGACAGCGGCGAGCAGGGCGTCGGCCGCCAGGAGGACGGTGTGGGCGTGCGCCCTGTGGAGGGCCGGACCCGAGGCGGTGTTCCAGCGGCCCTGGGGATCGTGGGCGGGGCCGCTGCGCAGCGCGCTGTGGGCCTGGGCGTGGAAGGCGTGCTCGGTGTGGGCGAGCAGGTCGCGCAGGAATCGCGGGTCTGCGAGGTCGGCCGGATTCTCACCGGCGACGGGTGAGGCCGGCGGGTGGTGCAGGAGTTCGGCGGCCGCCTTGGTGGAGATGAGGAGGTTGTCGCCCTCCGCGGTGATGGTCCCCTCGATGTACTCGGGGAAGCCGGCGAGGTGGTTGGCGGGCAGGAGCCCCTGGGCGCCGCAGCGTTCGCGGGCTTCGAGGGCGATGGTGCGCGCCTGCCAGGTGATCCAGGCCTTGGCCAGGGCGATGAGGCGTTCCAGGCGGTCGCGGTCGTCGGCGGTGTGCCGGGTCCACGCGGAGGTGAGGGACCGGTGCAGCAGGGTCATGGCGTAGGCGGTGGCCACGGCCCGCAGGAGCCTGCCGTGGTGGGTGCGGTGGGTGTTCACCGGGATGCGCCGGCCGGGCCGCGATCCGCTGACGTGGCGCTGGTCGCCGTACCGGACAGCGATGGCCAGTGCGGCGCGTGAGGCGCCGACCGCGGCCGCGCTCATGCAGAGCTTGCCGGCGGTGACCCGGGCGATGGACGTGAGGAACCGCTTGCGGCGGTTGCCGAGGCTGCTGGCGAAGGCGCCGTCGGGGCCCAGCCGGCCGTGCTCGCCCTGGAGCAGGGCCCGGCCGGGCAGGGGCAGGTGGTCGAAGGAGGTGAGGCAGTGGTCGACGGGGGCGTTCGGGCGGAACGGGAGCGGCTCGACGGTGACCTGCGGGAGAGGGCCGTCGCGGTCGGTGAGCGGCGTCAGGAAGAGGAAGATGCCCTGGTCACGGTCGTCGACGAGGAGGCGGGCGGCGACGACGGCGGCCTTCGGACCGCCCAGCGCGCTGGTGTTGGGCATGAACTTCGCGGCGCCCGGGTGGGGGGTGTGCAGGACGAAGCCGCCGGTCTCGGGGTCGTGGCGGGCGGTCGTCTCCAGCGCGGCGGCGTCGTTGCCGTGGTCCAGCTCGGTGCACAGGAAGGTGCCGATACGGCGCAGGGAGGCGAACTCGCCCAGGTCCCTCGACGCGTGGTCGGCGTGGTCGAGGATGCTGCCGAGGAAGAGGTTGTAGTGGATGCTCGCGACGGTGGTGAGGCCGCCGCCCCCGTCGACGATGGCGGCCCATTCGTGGAAGGCGGTGAGCAGGACCGGGTCGGCGGCCAGGGAGACCGGGTCGTCGAGCGTGTCGTTGACCAGACGGAGCCACGTGTAGGACTGCGCGGCCCGTTCCTCGGGCGTCAGGCCGGGCCGGTGACGGAAGGCGTCCTGGGCTATGAGGCGCCGCCAGGGCGCGTGGACGCGTTCCCGCTCCCCGTCCTGGTCGAAGAGCACCCGCGTCAGCTCGCGGGCCATCGCCTCGGGGGGCTGTTCCGGCGTGGCCGCTTCGGGGACTTCGGGGACTTCGGGGACGGCCGCTTCCGGGACGCGCTCGCCTCGGTGCGGCCCGGTGGGGCGTTCGGTGTTGTGGAATGCCAGAAAGGCCATGACCCTCTCCCCGTCGGTCGCAGAGCCGGAAGCCGTACGCGTGGATGCGCAGTGATCCAGAAGATACGGATCTTCCGGTTTTCTTATCAAGGCGGAAATCGGCAAACACGGCGACCGTGAATGGCGCGTTTTCAGGGGTGGGCGCAGCGAAATGGCCTGCCCCGCGCGCCGGTTCTCCCTGGTGGATCCGGAAAGGCGGGGAGCGGGGAGCCCAGGTCCGGCGGAGATCGGGAGGCCGAGGTGTCTCGTTCCGTCCGGTACGCGGACCGGGGGCCGCCGCGATCACGGCGGACAGCAGGAACGCGGTGCGACGACGGCGGTGCAAGGAAACCTGCCCGTAATGACACGGAGGTACGGGCGGGACCGCTACGGGATTACGGACGGGCCTTTGCCGGTCGGCGGGCCGGGTTCCCGCGAAGTGGCACAGGACAAACCTGTCAGTATATTTTCCGCACCTGAAAGTCGGGAGCTAGCTCGGAGGTAAGGCGTGGCGCTGCAGGAACGGGCCGTGCGGACGAGACGGGCCGTCCTCGTCGCGGCCGCGGCGGTGTTCGCGGAGGTCGGGTACGAGGCGGCGACGATCTCGGAGATCCTCGCCCGGGCCGGCGTGACCAAAGGGGCGCTGTACTTCCACTTCTCCTCCAAGGAGGAGCTCGCCCAGGCCGTGCTGGCCAATCAGCTGGGAGCGATCCCGGCCGTGCCGACCCGGGAGTTGCTGCTCCAGCAGGGGTTGGACGAGGCGTTCGTCCTGGCTTATCTGCTGTCCGTGGGCGACCCGCTGGTGCAGGGCAGCATCCGGCTCACGGTGGATCAGGGGGCGCGCGGCGACGGACTGGACCGGCAGGTGCCGATGCGCGGGTGGATCGCGCGCAACGCCGAGCTGCTGGGGCGGGCCAAGGACCGGGGCGAACTGCTGCAGCACGTCGATGTGAACGCGGCCGCGCGGATGTTCGTGGGCGCGTTCACGGGCGTGCAGGTGCTGTCCAAGATCATGACGGACCATGCGGACCTGCCGGAGCGGGTGACGGATCTTCAGCGGCATCTGATGGCGGGGGTCGCGGTGCCGGCCGTCCTGTTGCAGCTGGACACCGCGCCGGACCGGGGCGCCCGCGTCTACGAGGAGGCCGTGAAGGCCGGCTGGGGGACGGCGCGGCCCCAGGCGGCGGGGTGAAAGGGCGTGGACGGCGCGACGGCGCGACGGTCGGACGGTCGGGGAAGCGCTGAGGCGAGCGTCGGGGCACGCGGATCAGGCGCGGCGGCGGTGGGGCGTGAGAGGGGTGTGGGGCGGAAGGGGTTGGGCCGGACGTGGCGCGGGGAGGGGTGGGAGGTGAACGGTTGTCCGGGACGCCGCCGTGCGTTCCCGTGGGGGGAGGGCCGGGGGGAGCCTCTGACCTCCGGCGAGTGGCCATACCGACCTGTGCAAGACGGACCCGGGGAGTACGACCATGGATACGACTGCGTGCCCTTACGCCCTCGACGTGACAGGGCGCGATCTGGCGGGCGAGGCCGCGATGCTGCGCACCAGGGGGCCTGCCGTCCGCGTGGAGCTGCCGGGGGGAGTGGTGGCCTGGGCGGTGGTGCGCCAGCAGTATGTGGAACGGCTGCTGACCGACTCCCGGGTGTCGAAGGACGCGCGTCGCCACTGGCCCGAGTTCATCGAGGGGAGGATCACCGAGGAATGGCCGCTGTACCCGTGGGTGGCGAACGAGAACATGCTGTTCGCCTACGGCGCCTCGCACACCCGGCTGCGCCGGTTGGTGGCGGGGGCGTTCACCGCCCGCCGCTCGGAGGCGATGCGGCCTCGGGTCGAGCAGATCGCGGCCGAGCTGGTCGACTCGCTCGCGCGCTCCGCCGGGCAGGGAGCCCCGGTGGACCTGCGGTCCGCGTTCGCGGAGCTGCTGCCGATGCGGGTGATCTGCGAGCTGTTCGGGGTGGAGCAGGGCGAGGACACCGACGCCCTGTGCGCGGCGCTGCACACGGTGTTCGGCACGACGATCAGCGGCCAGGAGGTCGAGGCGGCCCGACTGGAGGCCTTCGTACGGCTGTCGGAGCTGGTGAGGGCCAAGCGGGCCCGGCCCGGCGACGATCTGACGTCCTTGCTGATCCAGGCGCGTGACCAGGACGACCGGCTCAGCGAGGAGGAACTGCTCGGCACCCTCTTCCTCATGATCGCCGGCGGGCAGGACACCACCGCCGCCCTGATCACCAACGCGGTGGGCGCGCTGCTGCTCGCGCCCGAGCAGCTGGAGCACGTCCGGGCGGGCCGCGCGACCTGGGAGGACGTCGTGGCCGAGACGATGCGGGTGCACACGCCGGGCGCCTACTCGCCGATGCGGTTCGCCGTCGAGGACATCGACCTCGACGGCGTGCTGATCCGCCAGGGCGAGGCGATCCTCGTCTCCTTCGCGGCCGGCGGCCGAGATCCCGAGCGGTACGGACCGCACGCCGACCGTTTCGACCTGCTGCGCAAGGACCGTGACGGTCTCGGCTTCGGCCATGGACCGCACCGCTGCATGGGCGCCCCGCTCGCCGCGGTGGAGGCGGAGAGCGCCTTCGCCGCGCTCTTCGCCCGCTTCCCCCGCCTGGAACTCGCCTGCCGGCCGGAGGAACTGCGGCCCATGCCCAGCTTCCTGATGAACAGTCACCGCTCGCTGCCGGTCCTGCTCACTCGGCCGCAGCGCTGAACGGGCCGCTGCCGGATGCTCGGGCCGCTCGGCCTCCTCGGGGCCGCTCGGCTTCGGTCTACTCCGCTTCGGTCTACTCCGCTTCGGCCTGCTTGGCTTCGACGCGGCCTACGGCGTGCGGGCCGGTGGTGAGCGCTTCGCAGGCCGTCTGCCAGGCGCGGTCGCCCGGATAGAGCCGGCTGCGCAGGTAGGCCCAGGTCAGCTGCTGGACGGCGGCGACCCGCTCGGGGTTCTCGTCGGTCGTCTCGGCGACGTCGTATCCGGAGACGCCGCCGAGGCCGTGCTCCGCGTCGAAGAGCGTCAGCAGCGTGTTGGGGCCGGGGGAGAGCAGGTAGGGGTCGGCGTGCCAGTCCGGGCCGCGCACGGTCAGGTGGGCGGAGTCGTCCTTGTCGCCCGCGACGACCAGCGTGGGCGTCGTCATCGTGGAGAAGTCCGTGGTGAGGAGGAAGCCGAGGTTCTGCGCCACGGTCTCGGTGAGGGCGTCGCCGCCTCGGCCCGGCGCGGCGAGCAGCACGCCGGCCTTGATCCGGGGGTCGGCCAGGTTCACCTCGGTCGCGTCGTCGGGGTCCGTGAGCCGGGCGCCGAGCAGCAGGCTCGCGGTGTGCCCGCCCATGGAGTGCCCGGCCACCGCCACCCGGTCGCGGTCCAGGCGCCCCGGCAGTTGCGGGACGGCGGCCTCGATCTCGTCCAGCCGGTCCAGGATGTGCCGCATGTCCTCGGCTCGCGAGCGCCAGAACAGGGGCGCGCCGGGGGTGTCGGGGGCCAGGGTCAGGGTGCTGGAGCTCAGGTGCGTGGGCTGGATGACGGCGAAGCCGTGCGCCGCCCAGAAGCCGGCGAGCGGGGCGTAGCCGTCGAGGGAGGAGAGGTGGTGCGAGTAGCCCTGGCCGTGCGACAGGAGGATGACCGGCAGGTCGTCCCCGGTGACCGGGGCGGTGATCCGCAGTTGGAGGTCCACGGGCCGGCCGGGGATCGGCAGCGTGACCGGGCTGACGGAGAGGACGGGGGTGGGCGGGCTGACGAGGTCGGCGGAGAAGGCCGGTTCGCTCATGGCGCGGTTTTTCCCTTCGGTGGCCCTCGCGTCCCTGACGCCGGGCGCGGGGCGCGGCGCAGGGAGGGCGGGCAGGAGAGTGCGTCCCGCTCGGGACGACCCGAAGCGGAACAACGTTCCGCTCAATGTACGGAACCGTGTTCCGTTTCGTCAACGCGCGGGAAGGGCAAGCCGGATGACTTCGCTGGGCACGCCGGAAGACCGCGCCAGGACGGGGCGGGGCATGACCGCGCCAGGACGGAGCGGCGGACGGCCGCATCGCGACGGCGCGGCCCCCGGCCGCGCCGTGAAGAGAACGCCGGACGCCGCGCGAGGGCGGCCGGCGGGTCACCGGGTCAGACGGTGCCTGCGTCCGCCGCGGCGGAAACGGGCCGCGGCGTAGACAAGATCGGCCAGCAGCACGACCGCGCCGATGACCAGCAGGTAGAACAGTCCGTGGGCCGCGAACCCGATGATTCCCAGAACGAGGGCGACGAGGATCAAAAACAGGAACAGGCTCATCGGCTCTCCCGGGGGTCGCGTCGTCTCAGCGGCGGGCTAGGCGTCGTTCGCCGCCGAGGCCCGGCGCGTAGTCCAGTTCGTAGTGGGCGAAGACCTTCGGTTCGTCCTGGGCGAGGAGCTCGCCGTCGACGTCGATCGCCGGGGCCTTCTTCACGGCGTTCCTGTCGTGGACGACCCGCAGATACCCCGGACCGACCGTCGCCCCCGTGAGCGGCACGAACACCAGGCGGCGGCGGGTGGGCAGGCCGACGGTCACCGTGGCGAAGGACGGGGCGTCGGTCCCGGTGTCCACGTAGACCGACTCCAGGGCGCCGATCCGGTGCCCCTGGGGATCGACCACGTCGTGACCGCGCCATTCACGGATATCGCCCGCTTCGAACATGAGAGCCTCCCGGACGCTCGGGTACCCGTGTTCTCGTCTCCGATGCCGGTGCCCGGCTGTCGCGCGTGCCGTGGCGGTCCCTGTGGCCGGGCCGTCAGCACGGCGATGTCGTCCTGGGCCGGGTACGGAGGCATCCGCGCCAGGGCGTCGTCGCAGAGCGCCGTCAGCGGGCGGCCGGGCCGACGCAGCGCCCGCGCGAGCCGGGCGACCCCCGATCGAGGTCCCCGCCCCGGGTCTCGATCAGCCCGTCGGTGTACAGGACGAGCAAGGCCGCCCGGCGGCAGCGGGACCTCCTCGGTCAGGGACTGCCGTCCGCCGGTTCCCAGCGGGGTCCCCGGCGAGCCGTCGAGGAAGGCGATCGCCCCGCCGGGCGACACCACGACCGGCGGGGGATGGCCGGCCCCGGCCTCAGGAACCCGCCGGACGCGGGGTCGTGGACGGCGTAGACGCAGGGTCGCCAGCCGGTCCTCGCCCAGGTCGGCCACGACGGTGTCCAGCGCACCGGGTGCAGGTAGAGGCGGCAGTGCGCCATCGTCGGATGCAGTTCGCCCTGCGGCAGCTCGCGGCTGCGGCAGCGGGCGGGGGAGAGGCCGAGGCGGTCGGCCAGTCCTTCGGTGCGCGTCCCGAAGACGTCCGGCGGGGCCGTGCGCGCGAACCGCGCCGGCAGGCCCGTGCCGGTCGTGCGGCCGCGCCGGACGGATTCGTGCGGTGCCTCCGTGGTCGACGTCCGGGTCAGTTCTGGGGAAGCGGCTGGGGAGACTTTTGCGCTGCATGTGCCGTTTGCGCCGCCTGGGCGGTCTGGGCTGCCGCGAAGTAGGCGATCGTCTGCTTGATGCCTTCCTCCCAGGGCACCTGGGGCGCCCAGCCCAGCAGCTCGCGGGCCAGCCGGGTGTCCGGGCGGCGCCGTTGCGGATCGTCGGTGGGGCGCTCGATGAACTCGACGGACGAGGAGGAGCCGGTCAGCTCCAGGACGCGGCGGGCGATGTCGGCGACGGCGACCTCGTCCGTCCCGCCGATGTTCACCGGGTGCGCCGCCCCGCTCGCGGCCACCAGCAGAATGCCGTCCACCGTGTCGTCCACGTAGCACAGCGACCGGGTCTGGCTGCCGTCGCCCGCCACCGTCAGGGGCTTGCCGGCCAGTGCCTGACAGATGAAGGTGGGCACGACGCGCCCGTCGTGGGCCCGCATGCGCGGCCCGTAGGTGTTGAACAGGCGCACGATGCCCGCGTCCGCCCCCCGGGCCCGCACATGCGCGCTGACCAGCGCCTCCGCGAACCGTTTGGACTCGTCGTACACGCTGCGCGGACCGATGGGGTTGACGTTGCCCCAGTAGTCCTCGGGCTGCGGGTGGACGAGTGGATCGCCGTAGACCTCGGACGTCGACGCCAACAGGAACCGCGCGCCGTCGCGCTCGGCGACGGCGAGCAGGGCCCGGGTGCCGAGGCTGCCCGCGTCCAGGGTCTCCAGCGGCAGCCGCAGGTAGTCGACCGGGGACGCGCAGCACGCGAAGTGCAGGACGAGGTCGTACGGACCGGTCAGGGCGTCGGCGCAGCCGGGCGCGCACACGTCGCACTCGACGAACCGGAAGCCGGGACGGCCGGCGAGGTGGGCGATGTTGCGGCGCGAGCCGGAGAGCAGGTTGTCCACGCAGTCGACTTCGACACCCGAATGCAGCAGGCTCTCGCACAGGTGGCTGCCGAGGAAGCCGGCGCCGCCGGTCACCGCGGCACGGCGCCATGGCGCCCAGGAGTTCTTGCGACTCGTTCGGCTCATGGGAATCCTTCGGCCGGGCCCTCGGGAGCCGGGCGACGGCGGGGAACCGGTGCGCCGCGTTCGTGCGCACACAACAGTGGGTCGGCGGGACGCGCGGTCCGGACCGGCCGGTCCGACCGTCCCTGCGGCCGCCGTTTTCCCGACGGCGCTGGCCCGGGTTCCCGGGCCAGTACGTTTCACACCTTGATGCCTGTTTGTCCTGATTGTCCGGTCGCATCGGCTCCACCGCACGTCACAGCCGTGTGAGCAACCGCACCCCGGGCGGCAACTGTCCGGACGGCCGCAGGATTTGCCTGCCGGGGACCGGTCGGCGGAGCGCCGCCGGCCCCGGCTCACGGCGACCGTCTGTCACGATGGTCCGCGCCGTGACCGACAAGGTGGAGCGGCCGTGCAGTGCCGTCGGCGTTCCTCGGGTCCGCCGCACCCCTCGCCCGCCGCCTCGCCGTCTGGTACGCCCTGTGTCTAGCACCTCCCTCGCCACCCCCCTGCCTGCCGTGCGGCCGTCCCGCTCGCCGTGGCGGTCCCTGAAGCACCGCAGCATGCGCTGGTGGTCGGTCGCCAACCTCGTCTCCAACACCGGCACCTGGATGCAGCTCACCGTCCAGAACCTGCTGGTCCTGCAGGTGACCGGCTCCGCCGCCGCCACCGGCCTGTCCATGTCGGTCCAGGCCGCGCCCGCCCTGCTGGTCGGCGTGGCGGGCGGCGCTGCGGTCGACCGCTGGCCGCGCCGGACGACGGCCGCCGTGAGCCAGGTCCTGCTCGGCGCGGTCGCCTTCGCCACGGCCGCGCTGGTGGCGACGGACCGGCTCGACATGACCGCCCTGCTGGTGCTCGCCGCCGTGACCGGCACGATCGCCACCGTCGACGCGCCGGCCTGCGCCCTGCTCGGCAACGACCTGGTGCCCGTGGCGGACGTGCCCTCCGCGATCGGCGTGGGCGCGCTCGTCCACAGTGCGGGCCGCCTCGTCGGTACGGCGCTGGCCGGGGTGACCGTGGGCCTCCTCGGCGCCGGCGCCGCCTACGCGGCCAACGCGGTGTCGTTCCTCTTCGTCGCCTCCGTGATCCCCTTCCTGCGCCCCGCGAGCGAGGGGGCCGCGCCGACGCCCGGTCCCGCCGGACGGCGGGCGGGGGAGGCCCAGGACGCGATGACCGTGCGCGAGGGGCTGGCGTTCTTCGCCCGCAGGCCCCGGCTGGTGGCGCTCGCGGGCATCGCCGGGATCAGCGCCGTCCTCGGACGGAACTACGGGCTGACCCTCGCCGTGCTGGTCACCGGACCGCTCGCGCTCGGCGCGGGTTCCTTCGGCGCCGTGTCCACGATGCTCGCCGTGGGCGGCATCGTGGGAGCGGTGCTCGGGGCCCGGCTGCGGCGGCCGTCCGTGCGGCTCGTGGGCGTGCTGGCCGCCACGGGCGCGCTGCTCCAGGCGGCGGCGGGACTCTCGCCCTCGCTGGCCGTCCTGCTCGTGCTCGTCCTGCCCATGGCGGTGGTCGAGTCCGTGTCCGACACGGCCGGGACGACCGTCCTGCAGACCGACCCGCCGACCCGTCTGCGCGGACGGGTCCTCGGCGTGTGGAACGGCATCGGCACCGTGTGGGGCCTGGCCGGTCCTCCGGCCCTGGGCCTGCTCATGGAGGTCGCCGGGGTCCGCGGCGCGCTGGTGGCCGGCGGCCTGCTCGCCGCAGCCGTGATCGGCGCGGGACTGGCCGTGCGGGGCCGGCGCGCTCCGGCCGCGGTGACGCTGCCGACCGTGGCGGGCGAGCTCACCGGCCGGGAGGCCCTGGGCACGGCCGCCTGAGCGGGGCGGGTGCCGGCCTCAGCGGCCGGCGTGGGACTGGCCGTGCGGGGCCGGCGCGCTCCGGCCGCGGTGACGCTGCCGACCGTGGCGGGCGAGCTCACCGGCCGGGAGGCCCTGGGCACGGCCGCCTGAGCGGGGCGGGTGCCGGCCTCAGCGGCCGGCGTGGGGCCCGGACCAGCGGCACAGCAACCGGAACGCCCGGTACAGGGTCACCCGGCCACAACAGCGCGAACACGCGGATCACCGCCGGGTCCGAGGTGGTCGTGCCGAGACCACCAGGAAGACCGAGGCCGCCCCGAGCAGTCCCACCGCCGTGGGGCGCGCCCGACGAAGCCGCCGCCGCCCCCCACCCGGGAACGTCCCCCCGGACCGGCTCAGTCCGTGATAGGCCCCCCACACGCAGATTGTGTTCGACCGGGACACCGACTTGGACCGGATCGTCACCCGCTCGCATGACCGTCCCGTCCGGCGTGGGGGTCCCCCGGACACCCGGAGTACCCGGGCTCGGGCGATCACCGCACGCGGGCGCGGTCCCGCGGGCGGCGCGGGGTCACTCCGGTCGCCTTCCGGCGGCCCCGTCGCGGTTCATCGGCCCCCAGGAGCCCCGCTGGCAGCGGATGACCTGGTCGGCCTCCGCGATGACCCGCCGGTCGATCCAGCCCAGCGGCCGGACGCCGACCACGAGCGGCTCGTTGTCCGGGCCGCGGCCGGTCTCGCGCGCCGTCAGGACCCAGGGACGGGTGCGCGAATCCTTGATGCGCGGCAGGTGCGAGTAGTCGTACAGCCGCCGGGCCACCCAGACGCGGCTCGGCCGGTCGCCCCACCAGTCCTCGATGTCCAGCGGGCTCGCCGACAACCCGGGCATCGCCGCGCCGGTGAGCTCGTCCGTGCTGGACCCCGTGGCCAGGTCCCGCGCGGGGCCCAGCGACCAGCGCACGTAGAGCCCGCGCCGGACGGTGACCAGTTCGGTGAGCTCGTCCAACGAGGTGTAGACCGGCATCGGTGGAACGCCTGGCATGGGACCGACCGTTCTGTGTGCTCGCAGTGCGATGGGACCGACCGTTCTGTTCGCTCGCAGTGCGGTGGTACGGGGCAGTAACCAGGGTCCCCCTCCTGGCGGGTTTCTCACCTCGCGCCACCCTCCGGCCTGGCGTCGAGCCCGACTGCGCGCATCAGCCGGACGGTGCGCGGCGGTGACACGCGACCGGAGCGCGCGGCCTGCCGGTGGACACGGGAGGCGTGTGTGGAGCGCCGGTGACGGGGCACCCAGTGTGGCGGAAAGCTGCGCCCCGTCATGGGGGGCGCCCTGCCGAACGGAGACTGCGATGACGGCGGACGCATGGGCGGCCCAGCCCGGGGCTGCGGCCTTCACCCCGCCGGGCGTGTACGCCCCCCAGTGGGACACCAGGCTGCTGACGCGTGCCCTGTCCCGCGAGGACATCGACGCGGCCACGGAAGTGCTGGACCTGGGCACGGGCTCGGGGGCCCTCGCCGTGGAGGCCGCACGGCTGGGCGCCCGGGTGACGGCGGTCGACATCTCGCGGCTCGCCGTGCTGACCGCGCGGCTCAACGCCCTGCTGGCCGGCCAGCGGGTCCGCTTCCGGCGCGGCGACCTCACCGCCGCCGTGCCGGGCCGTTCGTACGACCTGGTCGTGAGCAACCCGCCCTATGTGCCGTCGCCCGACGTGACGCTGCCGCGGCGCGGCATCGCCCGCGCGTGGGACGCGGGCCGCGACGGCCGCGCCTTCATCGACCGGATCTGCGCGGAGGCGCCCTCGGTCCTCAACCCCGGGGGAGTCCTGCTGCTCGTGCACTCCAGCCTGTGCGGCACCGACGCCACCCTGGAGCGGCTGGCGGACGTCGGACTGAGCGCCACGGTCACCGACCGGGCCGAGGTGCCGTACGGGCCGGTGCTGCGCTCCCGGGAGCGGTGGCTCGTCCAGCAGGGGCTGCTGGACGGCGACGAGGGCCGCGAGGAGCTGGTCGTCGTCCGCGCCGAACGCGCCTGAGCCCCCTGCCGCGCCCGGCGGCCCGTCCGGCCCGTGACCGGGAACAGCCACCCCTCACCCACACGACGCGTCCAGAAGAACGAGGAGGGAATCATCCGTGACCCAGGACCCGACCAGCAAGCACCCCCGCCCCGACTTCCCGGACCAAGAACAGCGACACCCCGGCTGGACGGGCCCCATGGACCCGCCGCCGGACCACGGCGAGGACTCCTACGAGGGCAGCGGCCTCCTGCGCGACCGCAAGGCGGTGGTGACCGGCGGCGACTCCGGCATCGGCCGGGCGGTCGCCCTCGCGTTCGCCCGGGAGGGCGCCGACGTGCTGTTCACCCACCTTCCCGAGGAGGAGAAGGACGCCCAGGAGACGGCCGCCCTGATCGAGGGAGCAGGCCGCAGGGCCGTCTCCGTGACCTGCGACATCCGCTCCGAGGACGAGTGCCGCGCGCTCGTCGACCGGGCCGTGGAGGAGTTCGGCCGCATCGACGTCCTCGTCAACAACGCGGCCTACCAGATGTCGCAGCCGGACGGCATCCAGGCCGTCTCCACCGAGCAGTTCGACCGGGTGGTGCGGACCAACCTCTACGGCATGTTCTGGCTGTCCAAGATGGCGCTGCCGCACATCCCCGCCGGCGGCTCGATCATCAACTCCACGTCGGTGCAGGCGTACAAGCCCAGCCCCCACCTGCTGGACTACGCGATGACCAAGGGGGCCATCGTCACGTTCACCCAGGGGCTCGCGCAGATGGTGGCGAAGGACGGCGTCCGCGTCAACGCGGTGGCCCCGGGCCCGGTCTGGACGCCGCTCATCCCGGCGACGATGCCGGACACCTCCGAGTTCGGCAAGCAGTCCCCGCTGGGGCGGCCCGCCCAGCCGGCCGAGATGGCGCCCGCCTACGTCTTCCTCGCCTCGCCCCGCGCGAGCTTCATCACGGCGGAGATCCTCAACGCCACCGGCGGCATGCCCCTGCCGTGATCCGCGGACGGCCCGGCGCCGCGGTCCCGGAACGCCGTCCGGCGCGCACCCCCGTGCCGGACGGCGTGCCGACGCCGCTCCACGGGCGTAGCGTCCTGGTAAAGGCGAGGCCGGTCACGTCCGGCGTGCGCGGGCCGCGCCCCGAGGGGAGCGGTGGGCCGGTCCCGGCCGTCCGAAGACCTCTTCCTCCCGATGCTGGAGGTGCCTCGTGAGCAGGGCGGGCGGTCCGGCCGTCGGCGACGGTGAGCTGGACGCCGAGTTCGCGGAGACGGTGCGCCGCACCGGCGCGTCCATCGGCGCGCTCTTCCGCCTCGGCCCCGAGGAGCAGGTGCTGCGGCTGCACCTGCTGTGCGGGGCGCCGGCCGAGTTCGCCGCTCCCTGGGTGCGCGTCCCGATGGCCGCTCCGGCCCCGGTGGCCGTGGCGGTCCGCGAGGACCGGATGGTCTGGGTGGGCAGCCAGGAGCAGATGGCCCGTTCCTACCCACGCACCGCGATGGTGCTCCCCTTCCCGTTGGCGCTGGTCGCCGCGCCGGTCTCCGGCGCCCGCCGGTGGGGCTCGCTGCTGCTCATCTGGCCGGCCACCCGGCCGCCCTACATGACCGCACGGGAACGGGGCAACATCGCGTCCAGCTGCCGGCGGCTGGCCCGGCTGCTGGACGACGCCGACGCGCTCGGCAGGGACCCCGTCGGCGGCGACGCGCCCCGGGTCGTGGCCGCCGGGACCGGCCGGTCAAGGGGGCCGGCGATGGCCGCCGCCGACTTCGCCGAACGCCTGCCCGGCGGCAGTTGCGCCATGGACCTCGAAGGACGGCTCACCTACGTCAGCTCCGGCGCCTGCGAACTGCTGGGCTGCGACGCCTCGCTGCTGCTGGGCACCCTGCCGTGGCAGTCCCTGCGCTGGCTCGACGACCCCACCTACGAGGACCGCTACCGGGCGGCGGTGATCAGCCGTGAGCCCGTGTCGTTCACCGCGTGCCGCCCGCCGGGCCACTGGCTCGACATCCACCTCTACCCCGACGCCAGCGGCATCAGCGCCCGGATCCTGCCCAGCGGCGCGCAGCCCCCGTCCCTGCCGCCGACCGACCCTTCCGCGCGGGCGGCCGCACCGGCCCGCGCCGGCCGGCTGTACCAGCTCACCCACCTGGCGGCCGCACTGACCGAGGTCGTCGGCGTCCAGGACGTCATCGACCTGGTGGCCGACCAGATCATGCCCGCCTTCGGCGCCCAGGGCCTGGTGCTGTCCCGAGCGGACGCCGGGCGGCTGCGGATCACCGGTCACCGCGGTTACAGCCGGGAGACCATCGAGCGTCTCGACGGCCTCCCGCTCGACACCGACTTCACCCCGGCCGGCCGCGCCCTCGGCAGCGGCATTCCCGCGTTCTTCGCCGATCCCGAGGAGATGCGGCGCATCTATCCCGAGGCGCCGCTGGTCAGCGGCAAGCAGGCCTGGGCCTTCCTGCCGCTGATCACCTCCGGCCGGCCCGTGGGCTGCTGCGTCCTGTCCTACGACCGCCCCCACCCGTTCCCGGCCGAGGAAAGGGCCGTTCTGACGTCCCTCGCCGGGCTCGTCGCCCAGGCCCTGGACCGGGCCGGCCTGTACGACACCAAACTGGAGCTCGCCCACGGCCTGCAGCAGGCGCTGCTTCCCCGTACCCTTCCGCGCGTCGCCGGCCTGCGGGTCGCCGCCCGCTATGTGCCCGCGACCCGGGGCATGGACATCGGCGGCGACTTCTACGACCTGATCCGGCTCGGCGAGACGGCCGCCGCCGCGGTCATCGGCGACGTCCAGGGGCACAACGTGGCCGCCGCCGCCCTGATGGGCCAGGTCCGCACCGGCGTCTACGCCCACGCCAGCATGGGCGTGTCTCCCGACGAGGTGCTGGCCAGGACCAACCGGCTGCTGACCGACCTCGCGGCGGACCTGTTCACCAGTTGCCTGTACGCCCACCTGGACCTCGCCCGCCGGCGCGTGACCCTCGCCTGCGCCGGTCATCCGCCGCCCCTCCTGCGCCTGCCCGACGGCACGACCCGGCCGGTCGACCTGGTGCCCGGCCCGCTGCTGGGCATCGACCCCGACGCCGTCTTCCCGGTGACCGAGCTCCCGCTCACTCCCGGCGTCATGCTCGCCTTCTACACCGACGGTCTGGTCGAGACGCCGGGCGTCGACCTGGACGAGTCCATCGCCGGCCTGGCACGTCATCTGGGCGCGGCCGACGACCGCGACCTGGAGCTGCTGATCGACGCTCTGCTCGACAAGGCGAGGACGTCCGGGCAGGGCACCGACGACATCGCGCTGCTCCTGCTCCACTACGAAGCGGGCCCCTGACCGCGCCCGGCCGACCGCAGGCCGGTCGGCCGGACGCAGTCAAGGGGCGGTCAGCGGCGCGCGGCCGTCCTGCGGCCGCGCCTCCCGGGCTCGTCCGTCCCGCGCCGGGCTCAACCGCCCTGCGTGCGCACCGTCGTGTCCAGGGCGGCCGCCAGGGCGTCCAGTTCGCCGTTCGCCGCTCGCCGTTCGCCGTTCGCCGCTCGCCGTTCGCCGTTCGCCGTTCGCCGCTCGCCGCTCGCCGCTCGCCGCTCGCCGCTCGCCGTTCGTCGCTCGCCGACGCGGCGTCGTCCCCGCGTTCCCCTAGAGCTCGCGGCCGGACACCACCCGCAGCGCGCCGGGTGAGCGCTCCGAGTCGGTCTCACGGGCGGGGGCCACCTCGGCCCGGCCGCGCGGCAGCATCAGCACCGGGTCGTCGTCGCGTTCCAGCAGTTCGCGGACCTGGGGGCCGGCGATCATCGGATCGTCTCCGCCCCCGCGGCGGCGTTCCCGGCCGGGAGGGCGTCCGGCCGTACCGGCTTACGGGCGCTGTCGGAGCGGACCGCCTCGACGACGAACCCGCTGCGCACCCGGGACGGGACGTTCACGGGCCCCTGAGCGCCCGCGGGTCAGTGCCGGAAACGCGGGCGCGGGCCCGTGGTATCCGTGGGCCCGCGGGCGATTGGACTGCCGCAAGTCGGGGGTACTCGTGGGGCGCCAGGCGCCACAGACCGGCCACAGCTTCCCGGAGGTGATGGGAGTGACCGACCTCTCCCAGGTCGTCCATGGAGACGCATCCCGACCTCGTGGCCCTGCGCAACCGTCATGAGATGGCGGAACGAGCCACCGGCACGCGCCCAGGGCGCAGGCCGTCGAGGCGCCGGCCCTGCTGACCGGCAGGCAGGGCCGCCGCGTAGGGCATGTCCCGACAGCCCGGCCGGTCCGCCCGGCCCGGGCTGTGCTGTGGCCCGGTCGTGCCTGTGGCGGGGTGGTGGTTGTGGCTGTGTCCCTGGCTCTGGCCGGGTCGCTCGTCTGAGAGGTCTTCGTGCCAGACGTGCAAGCTGCGTGGATTATGTGACGGTATGTGGGGAACTCGGTCCCGGCAATCAGCCGCCGAATCCGCCCAGCGCACGGGTCCGACCTCTGAGCGGGCGTCCGGGCATACCCGAGGAGCGAACGTGAGTCTGCGTATCGGAGTGGAAGAAGAGTTCCACGTCCTGGAGGTGGAGAGCGGGCTGCTGGTGCCGCGCGCCGACGCCGTACTGCAGCGGCTCTCCAAACGGACCTTCACCACGGAGCTGCACCAGTCGACGGTCGAGTCCAACAGCGGCGTGCACAGCACACTGGACGACCTGCACGCCGACCTCACCGAGACCAGACGGCGACTGGACCGGGCGGCCGCCTCCTCCGGGCTGGCCGTGATGGCCGCGGGCACCGCCCCGCTGGCGCCGGCCGTCTCGGCGCGCCCCACCGCCGACGCGCGCTACCTCCACATGACCGAGGAGTACCGCAAGGTCGCCGACGAACAGCTCATCTGCGGCGCCCAGGTCCACGTGGACGTCCCCGACCGCGACACGGCCGTACGCGCGATGTGCACGGTGGCGCCCTGGCTGCCCGTGCTGCTGGCGCTCTCCGCCAGTTCGCCCTTCTGGCAGGGCGCCGACACCGGCTACGCGAGCTGGCGCACCCTGCTCTGGCAGCGCTGGCCCACCGCCGGACCGGCCGGCTGCTACGCGGACGCGGCCGAGTACGACGCCGCCGTGCAGGACTTCGTCCAGGCCGGCGTGATCAGCGACCCCGGAATGATCTACTACGACGTCCGCCCCTCCGCCCACCTGCGGACCCTCGAACTGCGCATCTGCGACGCCTGCCCGCGCGCCGAGACCGTCGTGCTCATCGCCGGCCTCTTCCGCGCCCTGGTCACCGAGGCCCGCGAGCAACTGCGCACCCGCCGCGAGCCGCACTGCTCCGGCCGGCACGAATGGCTGCGCGGCGCCGCCTGGCGGGCCGCCCGCTCCGGCCTGGAAGGCACGCTCGTGGACCCCGAGGCCCACCGTGAGGCGCCCGCTGCGCAGGTGCTGCGCAAGCTGCTCGTGCGGCTGCGTCCCGCGCTGGAGGTCCACGGGGACTGGGAGACCGTGCGGACGCTGGCTCACCAGGCGCTCGCCGAGGGCAGCGCCGCTCGTCGCATCCGCCGCGCGGCGGCGGACGAGGACCTGCTGGCCTGCGTCGACATGCTCGTCGCCGAGACGCGCGGCGAACGCGGACACCGCACGGGGCGGCGGCCCCTCGCGGGCAGCGTCGGCTCCGGTGCCGGCCGTCGGGCGCTGCCCGAGGTCATCGGCCGCTGACGGGCCGCACCCCCCACCGGGCCACCGGGCACCCGTGTCCTCCCCTTCCTAAAAAACCGTTTCAGAAAGGGTTTTGTCATGTCCTGCAGCACGGCTCAGATCTACGCCGGTGTGCGGAAAGGAGGCGGTACGCCATGTGCGGTCTGAGCGGAGAGATCCGCTTCGACGGCCGACGCCCTGATCTGGCGGCCGTCGAGCGCATGAGCGATCGCCTCGCCCCCCGGGGCCCCGACGGCCAGGGGATCTGGACGCGGGGCGCGGTGGCGCTGGGACACCGGCGGCTGAAGATCATCGACCTGTCGGACCTCGGCGCGCAGCCCATGACGGACGCCGGCAACGAGCTCACCGGCGTCTTCAACGGCTGTGTGTACAACTACCAGGAGCTGCGCGAAGAGCTGCGCGGGCTCGGCCACCGCTTCGAGTCGACGTCCGACACCGAAGTGGTGCTCAAGGCCTACCTCCAGTGGGGGACCGCCTGCGTCGAGCATTTCCACGGCATGTTCGCCTTCGCCCTCGTCGAGCACCGGACCGGCCGCGTGATGCTGGCCCGCGACCGTCTGGGCATCAAGCCCCTCTACCTTTCCGAGACGCCCGGTCGCCTGCGGTTCGCCTCCTCGCTGCCCGCCCTGCTCGCCGCCGGGGACGTGGACACCTCCCTCGACCCCACGGCCGTCCACCAGTACCTCAGCTGGCACGCCACCGTCGCGCCGCCGCGCACCGTCCTCAACGGCGTGCGCAAGCTGCCCCCGGCCACCGTCCGGGTCGTCGAGCCGGACGGCGCCCACCGCGACCACCGCTACTGGCAGCCGTCCTACACGCGCCGGCCCGAGCACGCCGGCATGGGCGCCAACGAGTGGCGTGACGCGGTGCTGGAGGCCCTGCGCACCGCCGTGCGGCGCCGGATGGTCTCCGACGTCCAGGTCGGCGTCCTGCTCTCCGGCGGTCTCGACTCCAGCCTCATCGTCGCGCTGCTCGCCGACGAGGGGCAGCGGGACCTGATGACCTTCAGTGTGGGCTTCGAGTCCGAGGGCGGCGAGGAGGGCGACGAGTTCCGCTACTCGGACCTCGTGGCCCGGGAGTTCGCCACCGACCACCGCCGCCTCATGGTGCCCTCCGACCGGGTGTCGACGGCCCTCGACGGCGCCGTCGCCGCCATGAGCGAGCCGATGACCAGCCACGACGTGGTCGCCTTCTACCTGCTGTCCGAGCAGGTGTCGAAGGACGTCAAGGTCGTGCAGAGCGGGCAGGGCGCCGACGAGGTGTTCGCCGGCTACCACTGGTACCCCGACCTGGCCGGGGTGGCCCGGGAGGACGAACCCGAACAGTACGCCGAGACCTACTTCGACCGGCCGCACGCCGACTTCGCCCGCATCCTCCAGCCGCACATGCTGCCCGCCGAGGACGTCTCGGGGCGTTTCGTCCGCGAGCACATGGCGGCGCCCGGGGCGCAGACCGCGCTGGACGCCGCGCTCCGCCTGGACACCCACGTCATGCTCGTGGACGACCCCGTCAAGCGGGTCGACAACATGACCATGGCCTGGGGCCTGGAGGCCAGGGTGCCGTTCCTCGACCACGAGCTGGTGGAGCTGGCCGCGACCTGCCCGCCCGAGCTCAAACTCGCCGACGGCGGCAAGGGCGTCCTCAAGGAGGCGGGCCGCAAGCTCCTGCCCCGCGAGGTCGTCGACCGCCCCAAGGGCTACTTCCCCGTCCCGGCGATCCGCCATATGGCCGGTCCCGTCCTGCACCGCGTGCGCGAGGCGCTGCAGGCGCCCGAGGCGAAGGAACGCGGCCTGTTCCAGGAGTCGTACATCGCCGACCTGCTCGCGGCGCCCGACGAGCACCGGACCAAGCGCGGAGCGAACGCCCTGTGGCAGATAGCTTTGCTGGAGATATGGCTGCAGACGCACGGAATCAGGTGACCGACGATCGAGACGGCCGGCCGACGGCGTACGGTCCGGCGCCCTCCGGGCCGCCGGGCGACGTCCGCGCGCTGACGTTCGGGGCGGCCCTCACCCGGCCCGTGGAGGCCCCGGCCCCGGCCCCGCCCGCACCGGCCCAGGACGCCGACCAGCAGAGCCCCGTGTGCGCCGCCGCGCCGGCCCTGGTGCCGTTGCCCGACGCGGCCGGGCCGCGGGACGCCGTGAGCCGGCTGCGCTCGCACGGCTGCTGGTACCCCTCGGCCGACCCCGACGGCGCCGAGGCCGCCTTCATCTGCGACCGGGGCGGCGTGCCCCAGCTGTGGGCCGGCCCGGTCGGCGGCGGGGAGGTGCGACTGCTCGACTCGTCGCCCGACCCCGTCACCGAGGTGTCCTGGTCGCCGGACGGCCGCTGGATCGCCTACACCACCGCACCGGGCGGCGGGGAGCACTCCCGGGTGCTGTGCGTGCGCCCCGACGGCACCGGCCGGCGCATCCTGGCCGGCGCCGACCCGGACAGCACCGCCTACCTGGGCTGCTGGGCGCACGACGGCTCGGCCCTCGCCGTCACCGTGGCCGCCCCCGCCGCGCGCCCGTTCGGCGACGGCACGGGACGGCCGCCCTCCGAGCACGTCGCCGGCGACGGTCACCCCGAGGGCACGCCGCCGCCCGCGGGCTGGACGGACCGGGACGGTCGCGCGACGCTCCTCGGCCGCTCCGTGTACGACGCCGTGACGGGAGCCGCGCCGGGCACGGGAACGGACGGGCAGCCGGGCGGGCCGTGGGCAGCAGCCCCGGCCGCGGCCGTGCGTTCCGACGGCGGCCTGTCCGTCTACCTGGTCGACCCGGACGGCCACGCCTCGCCCGCGCTGCTCACCACCGAGACGCACGCGGCCACCCTGCGCGCCTGCGACCTCAGCCGCGACGGCACACTCGTCCTGCTGCGCCGAGGGCCGCGCGGCCGCCGGGAGGCGGTCGTGCGCCGGACGGAGAGCGCGGCGACGACCTTCGCCCTGCCGGTTGCCGACGGCGACCCGTGGATCGGCCGGTTCTCCCCGGACGGCCGGACGCTGTGGCTGCGCAGCAACGTCGACCGGGAGTACGCGGCGCTCCTCGCGGTGGCACTCGACGACCACGGCGCGCCGTGCGGCGTCTGCGTCGTCGCGGAGCGGCAGGACTGCGACCTCGAACTGCTGACCCTGGCACACGACGGCCGCACCGCCGCCCTGGCCTGGAACGCGCGGGGCGCGAGCGACCTCGAACTCGTCGAGACCTCCCCGGCCCGGCCCACGCCCCGGCGCAGTCCCCCCGACGCGACGGGACCCGCCCGACCCGTCCCCCTGCCCCACGAGGTCGTCACCCGCGTCGCGGCGGCCGGCGCGGGGCGGCTGTTGCTGGCGCTGTCCGGGTCGCAGCGCCGGCCGGGCGTGTGGTGGGCCCACGAAGGCGTGTCCCTGCTGCGCACCCCCTGGTCGTCGAAGGACGAGGACACCGTCCCGCCGGGCCGCCCGCCGGTCCGGCCCGTCCCCGTGCGGCTCACGGCGCGCGACGGGATGCCGCTGAGCGGCTGGTACTACCGGGCGCCCGGACGGGGCGCGGGCGAACCCGCGCCCTGCGTGATCCACCTGCACGGCGGGCCCGAGGAACAGGAACGTCCGGTCTTCCATCCGCTGTACCACGAGCTCACCGGGCGCGGCCTGGACGTGTTCGCCCCCGACGTGCGCGGCTCCTCCGGCCACGGCCGGTCGTTCGTCGACGCCGACCTCGGGAAGGGCCGCTTCGCGGCGCTGGACGATGTGGCCGACTGCGCGGCCCACGCGGTGGCGGCGGGCCCCGCCGACCCGACCCGACTGGCCGTCATGGGCCGCTCGTACGGCGGCTATCTGACGTTCGCCTCCCTCGTGTGGCATCCCGAGTTGTTCCGCACCGGCGTCGCCGTCTGCGGCATGTCGGACCTGCTGACCTTCTTCGCGGGCACCGAGCCCTGGATCGCGGAGTCGGCGGCGCACAAGTACGGTCACCCCGAGCGCGACCGCGAGCTGCTGCGGGCCCTGTCGCCGATGAGCCGCGTGGACGCGCTGCGCGTCCCGGTGCTCGCGGTGCACGGCGAGCACGACACCAACGTGCCCCCGCAGGAGTCCCGGCAGTTCGTACGGGCGGCCCGCGAACGGGGAGTGGCCGCCGAACTGCTCACCCTGCGCGACGAGGGCCACGACTTCCTGCGCGCGGACAACCGGCGGCTGTTCCGCCGCAGCGCCGCGGACTGGCTGGAACGTCACCTGCGCCGATGAGCCGCCCCGGCGGAACAGGTGACGGACTGCGCCGATGAGCCGCCCCGGCGGAACAGGTGACGGAATCCGGCGACACAGCGCGGCCGCACAGGTGTAGAGCGCCGACGACGGGGTAGCCGGAGGCGGTCGGCAGGAGTCGGCGCGATGCCTGGGGAGGTCGAGCGCCGCCTCCTGCCTCTTTCTTCACCCCCCTCGACCGCTCCAGCGCGCGGCGCCCACGCACCGGTCAGCCGGGACGGAGCGCCCGCGCGCCGTCCGGGCGCCGGGACGCCGACCCCGGAGCGGCGCCGGAGCGCCCGGCCGCCCGCCCGGAACCAGACCGCCCCGAGGACCAGGGCCACTTCGACCACGGCGCCGCCGTAGCCCTCCCGGCAGCGCCCCCGCCGCCGCCCACGCCAGGGCGACGCATCCCGCGCCGAAGAGGACGCCCCGCCACCAGGGCCAGGCCCGGTGCGGCTACTCGGGGCTGCCGAAGCCGCCGCCGTCGGCCCGCGGGAGCGGGGCGGGCGGGCCGGGAGGTGCACGCGGGAGGGCTTGGGGGCGGTCCCGGCGGTGATGGCAGGATGGCCGGTATGGATATCCGTCACAGGAACAACATCCGGATCACCGGTCGTCCGGACGGGCCGACGGTCGTGCTGGCGCACGGGTTCGGCTGCGACCAGAACATGTGGCGGCTGACCGTTCCGGCGCTGGCGGAGCGCTACCGCGTCGTGCTGTTCGACTACGTCGGCTCGGGCGGATCGGACCTGACCGCCTGGGACGAGAAGCGGTACTCGGCTCTCACGGGCTACGCGCAGGACGTCGTGGACGTCTGTGAGGAGCTGGACCTGGGCCGGGCGGTCTTCGTCGGCCACTCGGTGAGCGCCATGATCGGAGTGCTGGCCGCGCGCTCCGCGCCGGACCGGATCGGATCACTGGTGATGGTGGCCCCGTCCCCGTGCTACATCGACTCCGACGGCTACCGCGGCGGTTTCACCGCCGAGGACGTCGACGAGCTGCTGGAGTCCCTGGAGTCGAACTACCTGGGCTGGTCGGCCACGATGGCCCCGGTGATCATGGGCAATCCCGAGCGGCCCGAGCTGGGCGAGGAGCTGACGAACAGCTTCTGCGCCACCGACCCGGACATCGCCCGGGTGTTCGCCCGTACCACCTTCCTGACCGACTCCCGCGACGACCTCAAGAGCGTCACCGTGCCCACCCTGGTGCTGGAGTGCGCCCAGGACGTCATCGCCCCGCGCGAGGTCGGCGCCTACGTCCACGCAGAGATCCCCGGCTCCACCCTGGTGACGCTGCCGGCCACCGGGCACTGCCCACAGCTGTCGGCCCCCGAGGCGACCAATGCGGCCCTCCTCGACTTCCTGCGCGGCCTGCGGTGATCTGCCCGGTCGGAGACACACCGGAGCCCTGTGAGGCGAAGGACGCCATGTCGACCGACGCGGCGTTCACCGCCCTGCTGGAGGACAGCGTCGAGGACCTGTACGAGTCGGCGCCGTGCGGGTACCTGTCGACGCTGATGGACGGCACCATCGCCAAGATCAACGGCACGCTGCTGGGCTGGCTGGGTCTGGAGCGCCCGGACGTGGTCGGCGTCAAGCGGTTCGCCGACCTGCTCACCGTGGGCGGCAAGCTGTACCACGAGACGCACTTCGCACCGCTGCTGCAGATGAAGGGCGAGATCAGCGGCATCGCGCTGGAGATGAAGAAGTCCGACGGGGGCCGGGTACCGGTGCTGGTCTCCTCGGTGGTCAAGCACGGCAGCCAGGGCGAGCCGCTGCTGATCCGCACCACCGTCTTCGACGCCTCCGACCGCCGCGCCTACGAAGAGGAACTGCTGCGCCGCAAGCAGGAGGCGGAGCGGGCGCACCGGCAGGCCGAGGCGGACCGCGCCCGGCTGCAGGAGGCCCTCGCCGCGCTGCAGCGGTCGCTGCTGCCCGCCGACCTGCCGGCCGTGCCCGGCGTGGAGACGGCCACGTACTACCACACCGCCGCCCCCGACCAGCTCGGCGGCGACTTCTACGACCTCTTCGCCCTCGACGGCGCCCGCTGGGCGTTCTTCCTCGGCGACGTGTGCGGCAAGGGGCCCAAGGCCGCGGCGGTCACCTCCCTGACCCGGTACACGCTGCGGGCCGCGGCGCTGCACGACCCCGACCCGGTCACCGCGCTCACCACCCTGAACACCGTGCTGCACGAGCGCTACACCGGCGAGGACCCCCGGTACTGCACCGCGATCTTCGGGCTCCTGACCCCCGACCCGGAGACCGGGCGCGTCGCCGTCAACGTGGCCTCCGGCGGCCATCCGCCCGCCCTCGTCATCCGCGGCGACGGCGGGACGGACTTCCTGCCCACCCCCGGAGGGCTCCTCGTCGGCGTGCTGCCCCATGCCTCCTTCACGCCCGCCACCACCACGCTCGGCCCCGGTGACACCCTGCTGCTGTACACCGACGGGCTGACCGAGGCGCGCACCGGACCCGACCGCGCGCACCTGTACGGCGACGAGGCCCTGCTCGACTTCGTCGCAGGCCACGCGGGCGCCTCACCCCAGGAGACGGTCCAGGCGCTGACGGGCCTGCTGGAGAGCCTCGGCGGCGGAGTCGACGACGACACCGCGCTGCTCGCCATCGGGGTCCCTCGCACCTCTCCGTCGTCGCGCCCGGCACCGGAGCACCGGAGATGAGGACAGTGAAGATCGACTCCCGCGACGCGGCCACCGGTCCCGTGCTCGAGATCGTCGGCGATCTCGACTACGGCACGGCCCACCAGCTGCGTGACCGCGTCGCCCGGACAGCCCTGCGTCCGGGGCAGCGCCTGGTCCTGGACCTGTCACGGATGGACTTCTGCGACTCCAGCGGCATCACCGCCCTGATCGCCGCCCGCAACCACGCGGCGGCCGTGCAGGCCGACGTCGCTCTGGCCGGCGTGCCCGGCAACACGCTGCGCATCCTGCGCGTCGTCGGACTGGACCAGGTCTTCCCGATCCACCCCGACGCACGGTCCGCCACCGACGCACGGTCCGCCACCGACGCGCGGTCCGCCACCGAGGTGTAGCCCGCCGCCGACGCCTGGCGCGCCGCTGCCGAGGCCCGATCGGCCTGGACGCCGCCCGCGCGGCCAGGGCCGGGCCTCCGACGACCCGCCGCATCGGACGCCCGGCCCGGTGGGACGCGCCGTGAGCCCCGCCGGGTGTGAGGCGGCCGGGAACGGGGACTTGGTGAGCAGGCCGGGCCCGGCGCGCACCCATGGGGCCGACCCGGCCCAGGCTTCTCTGGTTCGGACACGTGCCGGGGGAGCCGCCCAAGAGCCGCCCCGCCGACGCCACGCGGGGGCCGCCCTGGGACAGGCGCGGGCGGCAGGGGCGCGGGCGCCGCGCGGGGTCAGCGCAGCACGTCGAAGACGTTCTTCTGCAGGCCGTTGGCGTAGGCCTCGTGCTCGACGAGCTTCAGCCTCTGGGTGTCCTTGTCCGTGGAGCTGAACAGCCGCTTGCCCGCGCCGAGCAGGAGCGGGAACACGAGCAGGTGGTACCGGTCGATCAGACCGGCGTCCGACAGGGCCTGGTTCAGGGAGGCGCTGCCGTGGACGATGATCGGGCCGCCCTCGCCACGCTTGAGCGCGGCGACGTCGTCGAGGGAGCGCAGGATCGTCGTCTCGCCCCAGTTCGCCACCAGGTCGCCCTCGCTCAACGTGGTGGAGACGACGTACTTCGGCATCGCCTTGTAGTCGGCGAAGTCCGCCATGTCGGGCCACACCGGGCTGAACGACTCGTAGCTGACGCGGCCCAGCAGCATCGCCCCGGCCTCCTGCTGCTCGCGGCCCTTGATCTCGAACGCCTCGGGCAGGAACTCGACGTCCTTGAAGGTCCAGCCGGAGTTCCGGTAACCGGGCTCCCCGCCCGGGGCCTCCACGACGCCGTCGAGCGAGATGAAAGCGGTGCTGATCAGGGTACGCATGGTGGGTTCCTCGACGTCTCGGTGTCCGGTCTTCGGTGCGGGTCATGCTCTCTGACCGCCGGTCCGGCGTGAACTCATCGGCCGCCGCCGGTGCGCCCAGTCGCCGGTGCGCCCTCGCCCGGCAGGAGCCTCACTCCTGCAGAGCCGCACGCATGAAGCGGAGGCGGTCGAGGGAACGGCGGCGCGTCCAGACGGTCCAGCAGCAGAACGCGCCCACGAAGGCGGTGAAGCACAGGGGGACGAGCCATGAGCCGGTGGCCGACCCGAGCACGAGCATGCCGATCGCGACCAGCCCCATGGAGCCGAGCCAGTAGGGCAGCCACCGCGCTCCTTGCTCGATCCGGTGCAGGTGGTGGTCGACCAGCCGTCGCATCCTCGTGCGCTCCTCGGGCTCCTCGGGCACCTCGTGTTGCCGGAGTTTGCGGTCGAGCTCGGCGACGCCGCGTGCGTCGGTGCCGGCGGCCCGGAGGGCTCTGCGGCGCTGCAGGTGGACGGCCACGACGCTGACGACGCTGTAGAGCGTGCCGTGGATCAGCCACCGGACGGGATGCTCCCCTCCGCTCGTCAACGCGGCGACGCCCACGGTCAACGGAAGAACCAGGAGCACCTGGGCGGTCGGACTGCGGTCGAGCCAACGCTTCAAGGTGTGCACGGCACGTACCTCCTCGGTACCGACGGGACACATGACTGCCGGTTCCGGATACCCCCCTGCGCCGCGCCCATTGGCCCCTGGCCGCGTCGGCGCCGCGCCTTCCGCCGCCCGCCGACGCACCGTCAAATAGCGGCATCAGCAGAGTTGTTGCCCCCCATGGGGGTGAGTGGTGTCTCGGTCACGGGCCGGGCAGTATGCCCTGTGTGCATCACGCCCATCACGCCCATCACGTCCTGTGCGGCCTGGCCGCCAACACCGCGCTCTCGTCCGAGGTGGTCGACCGGCTGATCGAGGTCGCGGACGCCGATGTCGCCGCGCGCCTCGCCGACCGGGCGGACCTCGGCCACGCGCAGGCGGTCGCGCTGTTCTCACGCGTCGCGGAGTGCGGCGTGCAGCTTGCCCACGAGGGCCGGCTGACCGCCGCCGACGTCGATCCCGTCGCGCAGCCGGACGTCGCTCTCGTCCTGCTCGACGAAGGCGCCGGCAGCCCGGAGTGGGCGCGTGCGCTCGCGGCGGATCCGGTCCCGGCGCGCCGGGAGAGGCTGGCCGCCTGCCCGGCTCTCCCGGCCGACGTGGTGAAGACGCTCGCCGCCGACCCGGACGTGGGCGTCGTCGCCGAACTCGCCCTGTGGACCTCGTCCGACGTGGTCGCCGGCCTCGCGAGGCATCCGCACGCCCAGGTGCGCCGCTCGGCGGCCGCCAACGAGGCGACGCCCCCGGACGTGCTCGCGGCGCTTCTCACCGGGCACGGGCTGCCTCCGGTGCGCCGTTGCGCGGTCTGCGACCAGGAGGCGACGCCGTTCGTGCACGAGCGGCAGTGTCCGCGCCCGGACTGCGTCCTGCCGCCGGGCGCCTCCTGCGCCGGGGCCCACGAGTCCGCGGTGCACGACATCCGGCAGGCGGCGCTGCGCAACCCGGCGACCCCGGCCGAGGCCGCCCTCGGCTTCGCGGACCATCCCTCGATGCTGCTGCGCTGGGCCCTCGCCGCCCGCCCCGACCTGCCCCCGGAGATCTACCGCAGGCTGGCGGCGGACCTGGCTCCCGGCGTCCGGGCGGACGTCGCCGAGAACGCCGCGATCGACGAGGCGCTGATGCGCACGCTGGCCGACGACCGCGACCCGGACGTGCGACGCGCGCTCGCGCACAACCCTCGTGTGCCGCTCGACCTGCTCACGCATCTGGCCGGCTTCGCCAGGATCGGGGCGACCCTGCTGCCCCGGATCGCGGCGGCGACCGCGGCCGAGGTCCGCCGGCTCGTCCGGTCACCCGACCCGGCCGCGCGCATGCTCGTGGCCCGGCGGCGCGATCTGCCGCCGGAGATCCGGGACCGGCTGGCCGAGGACCCCGACGCGAAGGTGGTCAAGGCCGTCGCCCCGCACCCGGGCCTCAGCGAGGCACGGCTGCGGGCCATGGTCGACCGCCACGGGGTCCGGGTCCTCACCGGAGTGGCGGCCAACCCGGACGCGACCGCGGCGCTGCTGGAACAGCTGATCCGGCACGAGCCGCCCGTGCCGAAGGCCTTCCGCGAGATCGCCCGGCACCCCAACGCGTCGGCCCGGGTTCTGCAGGCCTGTCTGACGGACAGCCGGGCGAGGCCCGTCGCCGCCGGCCGTCCGACGCTCCCGCCCGCGGTCGTCGTGGCACTGCTCGACGACGCCGATCCGCGGGTGGTGGAAGCGGCGGCGGCCAACCCGGCGCTGCCGCCCGGCGTGATCGCGGCCCTGATTCCCCGGGCGTGAGCACCGGCGTGTGCAGAGCGTGGCGCCGGCCGCCCGGGCCGCCGGCCCGAGGCGTCAGGGAGAGCCGCCCGGTGCGAACGAGTCGGTCCAGCCGTCGTCAGCCGACATAGGCGTCGCACAGCCCTCGGACGGAGGGCGGCACGGGTGACCCGTGCGACCAGCCGCACACGGTGCGCAGGTCGTACGCGGGCTGCCGCTGCGGCCGCCTTGGTCCGACCGCGCGCGGGCGTGCGGGGTGGGCCGGACGCCCGGCGTGGTGGCGCGGCGCGACGGACCGCGGCCGAGGCAGTGAGGGACGTCGAGCGGCTGAGCCGGTGCGCGGCAGCGTCGGAGACTGCGCGCGCGCAGGGCGGCTCCCTGCGTCTTCGGGAGCGGCGAAGTGCCGCGCCCCGCCGCGCCGGTGGCGGGTGGCGGACTCCGGCGTCCCGCTGGGGGCGGTGGTGACGAGGGCGCTGAGAGCGGGCGCCTGGCCCGGGTCCGGCAGGAGAGAGGGGGTGCGGGCGGCCGCCGGCGCCAGGCGGGGCGGCGGCGGGGCCGCGGGGAGGGACATACAGCCTCCGGTGAGGAGGACGGTCACCACGACGGCGGCGAGGGCGAGGGGACGGCGCATGCTCCCAGGGTGACGGCCGACCGGTGGCGGTCGGCGCAACCTCATGGACCGTCACCGGCACGAGTGACGCGGGGACGTTCGAGGGCGACCACCCGGTGGCCGCGGAGACCGGGCCCGGCGTGTGATGCTGACGCCATGACTGATCGAGGCGAGGTCGCCGTCGTCCTGTGGCCGGGTCCGGACCCTTCCGTGGCGCAGGGGCTCGCCGCGTTGCTGGCGGCCTATCACCTGCGGACCGAGGCCGAGAAGGGCGCGGCCGTCACCGCTGTGGACGCGCTGCCGGACCGCTACCGGGCGGAGATCTCCGACCCGCGGACCGCGTTCGCCCGTGACGCCGTGCTGGTGGCCCTCGACG
Source organism: Streptomyces sp. NPDC058291 (assembly GCF_042880855.1). Taxonomy (NCBI): domain Bacteria; kingdom Bacillati; phylum Actinomycetota; class Actinomycetes; order Kitasatosporales; family Streptomycetaceae; genus Streptomyces; species Streptomyces sp. NPDC058291. Next base: position 2,268 of record NZ_JBHVYK010000057.1, on the reverse strand, counting down.
GGGACGCCGTCGTGGGCTGTCTGGTGCTGACCGCCCCCGCCGACGGACGGTCGGAGATCAAGCGGCTCTGGACGGATCCGGCGTACCGGGGCCGCGGCGTCGCGTCCGGCCTGCTCCGCACCGCCCTCGCGCACGCCGCGGCGCGCGGCACGCGCACACTGCGGCTCTCGGTGTGGACATGGCGGACCGGCGCCATCGCCCTGTACGAGCGGTTCGGCTTCGCCGTCACCGCGTCATGGGACGAGCGCGAGCACCTGGTCTGCATGCAGCACACGGCCTGAGCCGCCGTGACCGGCAGCCGGGTCACGCCGTTTCGACGCCGCAGCCCGCAGCCCGCTGCCCGCTGCCCGCTGCCCGCTGCCCGCTGCCCGCTGCCCGCTGCCCGC